>NZ_BEHC01000056.1:0-153864 GCF_003112495.1 Enterococcus sp. H57 | reverse complement strand
ATACAGCAAGTTCTTACGCTTCTTGTACTTTAGAAGAGATAAGAGAAGCAGGCGGGGAGAAAGCACCGCAATGGTTTCAATTTTATATGAGCAAAGATAATGGAATCAATTTGGATATTCTTGAAGTGGCCAAGCGTAATGGAGCAAAAGCAATCGTATTGACAGCGGATGCAACAGTTGGCGGAAACCGTGAAACAGACCGCAGAAATGGGTTTACCTTCCCGCTGCCAATGCCGATCGTTCAGGCTTATCAATCAGGAGTAGGCCAAACGATGGATGCTGTATATAAATCTTCCAAACAAAAACTTAGTCCAAAAGATGTAGAATTTATCGCTGCTCATTCTGATTTGCCAGTCTACGTGAAAGGTGTTCAATCAGAAGAAGATGTCTATCGATCATTAGAATCTGGTGCTGGTGGAATTTGGGTATCTAACCATGGTGGCCGTCAATTAGATGGGGGGCCTGCTGCGTTTGATTCGTTGCAATATGTGGCAGAAGCAGTAGATAAACGTGTACCAATCGTGTTTGACAGCGGTGTACGACGTGGACAACATGTTTTCAAAGCAATCGCATCAGGTGCCGATCTTGTTGCTATTGGCAGACCCGTTATTTATGGATTGTCTTTAGGAGGAAGTATAGGAGTCCATCAAGTGTTTGATTTCTTTAAAACAGAATTGGAAATGGTCATGCAATTAGCTGGAACACAAACAGTAGAAGATATCAAAAAAATAAAATTGCGTGAGAATCGTTTTATTTAAGAAATAAATGACGAAAAAAAATAGGAGTGCGGCAGATGATGCCGTACTCCTATTTTTATAGTTCAAGGATGTCACTAATAGAATAATTTGAAACGAAAAAATAAAATTGAAATATTTTTTCATACTTAATAAAAAAGGAAGAATATTCATGTAAACGATTTTATTGTTTTTTTCTCTTTTATACAAAAAGGGTCATAATTTCAAGTAAGCGGATGAATTCATGAGGATTTTTTGCATACTGTCTCTACTATACTTAGGTCACTAAGAAAAAGGAGTGATTTATTATGAAAAAGAACATGATTGGGACATTATTACTTTCAACACTTCTTCTAGGTGGCTTGGCAACACCAGCTTTTGCTGAGGGTCAAGCGACTTCAAAAGGAGATATTACCTTTACTGAACCAACAAATACCGTTGAGCCTCTTAACCCTACTGATCCTTCAAAACCAGTAGAGCCAGCAGATCCGGAAAATCCAGCAACTGGCCAGACAGGTCCTTTAACACTGGATGTAGTTCCCGAATTGCCATTTGGTACACACGAGATTGAAAGCGGAACAAAAACGTATCAAGTAGACGCTTCAAAAAACGATACACCTTATCTCCAAGTATCAGATCGTCGAGGTGTAGGTGCAGATGGCCAAGCACAAGGGTGGAACGTGACAGTTTCGGTTTCAGATTTTGTAAACGGTTCACAAGTTTTGCAAGGCGCTGAATTAGATTTTGGAACATCCATTGTTAAAAGTACGTCAGATAACGAATCCACTGGACCAACTAGTCAAACTGTAACTGGGTTGAGTAAAGCAAGTGCAGCGACACCAATATTTACAGCAGCAAAAGACCAAGGTCTGGGAACATGGCTTTCTGTTTATGATCCAGCAAATATCACACTGAAAGTGCCGAAAGCAGCAGCTGGAACATTCACGGCTGATTTGACTTGGAACCTCGTGGCTGGCCCAGTAGCATAGAGTATGAAATAAATTCAACAAACTGCGGTGAAAATACTATAGGTGAAGGATTTTTTACCGCAGTTGTTGTTGAAAGGATGTGGTGGACAATGAATCAAAGTAAATGACTGTTTGTTTCGTTTTTTTCTATTTTAAGTCTA
The DNA here is from genome assembly GCF_003112495.1 of Enterococcus sp. H57. Taxonomy (NCBI): domain Bacteria; kingdom Bacillati; phylum Bacillota; class Bacilli; order Lactobacillales; family Enterococcaceae; genus Enterococcus; species Enterococcus sp. H57. The sequence continues at coordinate 152,001 of NZ_BEHC01000056.1, read as the reverse complement.
TTTTTCATTTTTCCGTCAATCAGCCAAGCAAAGGATTCAGCAGGAGACTTTGGAATCAAACCGGTATTTCCAGAGAACCAAATAGATAAAGCAATCGGTTATTTTGATTTATTAGTGGCACCGGAACAAAATCAGACACTAGAAGTAATTATCAGCAATTCTTCAGATGAAGAACGAACATTTGAGGTCTCTGTCAATCCGGCGGTAACGAGTGATGGTGGAACGATCGATTATAGTCAAAAAAAACCAACGTTAGATGAGACATTGCCGTTTGATGTCCGTGACGTTTTGCTCATTGCGAAAAAGGAAATCAATGTATCAGCACATGCAGAAACAACTGTACCTATAGAAGTGAAAATCCCAGCAAAAAGCTTTAAGGGACGTGTATTAGCGGGTATTCATGTTTCACCTAAAGAAGAAGCTGAAACAGAAAATGCTACAGAAGGAGCACAAATCAAAAATCGTATTGCTTATAATCTCGCAGTCGTTTTACAAGAAAGTCAAGAGACGATAGAACCGGATCTGAAACTTTTATCAGGAGATTTGGACGAGGTCAACGCAAAGCCAACTGTTCAGCTTCGTTTCCAAAATCCTCAGCCTAGGATTATCAGCAATTTGATATTTACGAGCAAGATCTTTTATGAAAATCAGCTTTATATTGAAAATACGTCTAATGCATTTTTAGTTGCACCAAATTCGAATTTTCACTTGAATCTTGATTTAGCTGGTGATAAAGCAAAAGCCGGCGATTACCGCGCAGAAATCATAGCAAAATCAGGCGACAGTAATGAATGGCGATTTACACAAAACTTTACGATCAAAAAAGAAAAAGCACAAAAAGTAAATGAAAATTCCGTTTTTGCAGTACAAGAACAATCTTTCCCATGGCTTTATGCAGGATTGGTTGCTGCAGTTCTAGTGTTATGGTTGATTTTGCTGTTTTTGTGGGTCCACAAGAAAAAGAAAAAAGGAGAAACAACATGATGAGGTGATTTCGTTGAAAACATCGATCTTATTGGGAGGGATTATTGCAAGTTTGCTGTTCTTCAGCTGGCAAGAGCCAGTCCAAGCAGATACCAAAAGTTCAGGTATGATTACATTTTATGATCTAAGTCCAGTTCCGCATCCAAGTGGTTCAGTCAATGGCGCATCAAAACAGCAGACACAGCTACCGATTTATAAAGAATCTAATCAACATGGCGTATTCCCGGAGACGAATGAACAAAAGATCCGTTTTCTTTATTTGATCATTGGTATAGAATTATGGCTTCTTGCGTGGTTGTTGTTATGGAGAAGAAAGGAAAAGGAGGATGAACATGTTGCTACAAAATAAATTTTCATTTTTTTGCTCCTTCTTTTTTACTTCGTTTTTTGTTTTAAGTATATTTACCTTTTCACCTTCGGCAGAAGCTGTTGGAGCAACGCCTCCTGCCATTTCTTATGATCCATACACGTATGAAAATATCGTACCTCCAAATGGTGGACGTAGTGCAGTCAATGGCGGGAAGCTTGTCCAACTAACTGGGGCTAACCAATTGCCTAAATTGACTGCTACTTATTTGAACGATGGTTCAAATGATCCTTGGAAAGGTGGCACGGTCCGTTTTCATTGGGAAAGCCATGTGAAACTAACAAATGTACTTGATTTGGTGAATATCACTGCACAAGGATTTGCATTTGTGGCGATCATCAATTTGCCGGAACATGTATCAAGCAGTGATGTATTAAAAGCAATTGACTGGAACAACGCCTACTTGTATATTGCCGGTGCCCCCATCAAGGTTACTAGCGGAAGTTTATTATCAGCAGGAAGCCATACCTTGCGTTTTGGGATGGGGTCGCGGGATACAAATACTCTATTGGCAGATATTATTGCTATTATTACGCGAGGCGAATTCAACGTGGATGATATCCCGCTTCAATTTGATGTTACAGCTAATGTCGCGAAGATGACAGAAAACGGAGATAAATATGATACGAGTCCAAACAAAATTTTGACCAAGGGTAAATTACAACCTTCTATGTCTAAAAAGGCCGTTTTTTCTGTTGATTTTTATGATTCGAATAATATTATCCAAGATCGTATGTTCAATTCGATTTTAGCTCCAGCTGCAGGTAGATTTTATCCTAAATTAACTGGCGGAAACTTGAATCCAGGAGCATATGCATTTTCTGCAAGTGCAGAGATAAATACGTGGAATAGTTACATCTCACCAAGTGATTCAACAGGAAAATATAATACATTTGCTGATACCACAGAATACGTGGATGGAAATAACCAGAACCTTCCAGGCTCTACCAATAGTCGGACATTGACGATGGGGCTGACTGAAGGACGTTTTGATCAGTTGCCATTTAGTCGCTTTGATCGCGTAGTCAACTATTTTACAGGAAAAAACGTTACACAAGGAGCAATACTGACTCATACTCCAGCAAGCACAAGTGGATTGAATCAGACAGCCAATATCGTGTACAGTGGGAAAGATGCGCAAGGCGGATTGCTTTCTCCTGTTGCTTTAAAGGTATTGGAGCAGTACAAGCTAGACGGAACGGTTTTACCAACAAACTTAACAGCCGATAGTTAGTGGGGAAAGCTCCTTTCTTCTGCATCGTACCAAGTCACGGCCAATTGGTCAGCAACTGAACTAAAAAAGGGTTCGATCCATTACAGGCTTTATTCGAAAGGAACCCAAAAATTAGCGACAGGATGGACAGATCAACTTTTCCAAACGATCCAATCAAATAACGGGGGTGTAAATACAGCTACTTCTACACTACCTGCATTGGCTTCAGGGCAATATTATTTTGATTATCGCTTGGTGGACGATGTACTTACTAACATGTATCCGTCTTTTGCGTACAAATGGCAGTCTGAACAAGCTGGAATCACCACTCTTCCTCAAATAACAGTGGCTAATTTTCCATCTGTGAGTGCAGATAGTCAGCTAAAAAACCTTAGCAGACAACCTGAGACAGGAGATCCCCTGTCTGCTCTATCAGGAGATACGATTCAAGAAAATGTGACATTCACGTTAACAAAATCTGGGGATGCGATAACCGACAAAAAAATCACGATCTCACTTCCTGAAAATACTACTTATATCAATGGTTCCTTAAAATTAAATGGTACAACTATCGCAGATACCGGCATTCAACAAGGAGTTTCTGTCCCAGCAGATCTATTGAGCAAAATAGGAGATACCATTCATCTTACTTACAACTATCAATTAAATACTGTAGATACTTCTGTACAATCCGTCAGCATACTGACAAAGGCAGCTGTACTTTCCAGCAATATTACATTAGCAGATGGTGCTAAGCTTCCTAACCCAGTTGTCCAAACATCTGCTAAAACAATTCTTGTCCCCAAACAAGAATTAACATTAGTTAATGTACCAGATGATTTTACATTTGGTAACGATCTCCCCAAACCGTTGAAGACAAGTTATTATGAAGCAAAAGGCGATTTTTCTTTTGATGTGCGGGATACTCGGCTTCCAAGCACGTCTCCTTGGCAACTGACAGGTACATTGACTTCTTTATTTAAGAATGATCAAGGTCAAGAATTAAGCGGAACAAAATTATACTTCAATCATTCTGGATCAAAGCAATTGATTCAGCAAGGTCAAAACACGTTGATTTATGAGAGTGATGGAACAGCTAAAGGAGAGGTTCTCGTTGACTTTCCCGATACCGATGGTTTACTCTTAGAGGTAAATAGCAGTACGAATGCTCAACCTGGCGCAACGTATCAAGGCATGGTCACATGGGAACTGACAGCTGGGCCAACCAGCTAAGTGATTAGAATTTGTATGGATCTGTGATAACTGTCACAGATCCTCTTTTTCAAGGATGAGAAGGAAACTTCTGCTGTTAAAATCAGAAATGCTTGGAGGAGTGGACTTGGAACTTTTCAGTTTGCTTGAAAAAAATGAACAACGGCAAATCAAACTTTTCCAACTTTTATTAGAGGAAAAAGGAGAGGTTTCCGTTAATAACGTACTTACCCGCTTATCAGTTGATCGGGCTACCTTGAAAGAAGATCTGTTTTATTTACAAGCTAACTTGGAAAATATCAAACAATTGGAAATTGTTATCCAAGAAGGGAATATTTTATTAATCAGACATGGAAATATAGCAGCAGTCGATGTTTATTATCATTGTTACTTGCGCTATTCTACAAAATATCAGATACTTCTTTATCTGTTGGAAAATGGCTCATTTGATCGGCAGAAACTTGTCATGGAACTTAATATCAGTTCGGCTACTTTGTCTCGCAGAGTGAAGGAATTAAATGATTCTTTAAATGAGTTTCATCTGAAAATAAAAAGCGGGCGGCTGACCGGTCCAGAAAGTCAAATTCGTTATTTTTATTTCCAATTATTTTGGTTTGGACGTCCCTATCTTGAAAACAAAAAAGAATACAGTGATTTATCAGGAAACACTTTTTTAGATCTGCTGCAAAAAGAGTTTAGTTTTGCTATTACAGAAGAAGGACGATTGAAATTTGAAATATGGCTTTCCATTATGAAGAAGCGAATGCGCTGTACGAAAAAATCCAAACCAGATTATAGCAATCTTCCTGTTGGATTGTTTCAAACGACACAATTTTTATTGGACCTCCATACATTTTTGACCCGTTACTTCTTTCAATATGCCTTTCCTTGGAATCAAAATGAAACGTTGGTTTTTTATCTTTTCATGATCAGTAACTTTACATTAGATACACATAACTCGCATGTCCAGGAGTTTTTGATAAGCGAAAAATACAAAGACGACGTAGTAGCTCAATTGAATCGAACGTTTAAACAATCGATAGAAGAATATTTCTCTTTTTATGTTTTTCCAGAAGAGATTTCGCAAAAGATTGCGTTGACAGTGATGCAAAATCACGCTCATTTTGCCTATTTTAGAGGATGGATGAATATTTTTGGCCAAGAAGGATTAAAACAGCGGTTAACTGAAGTAGAAGATAAACAATTCCTGGTTTTATGTGAAAGATTGGTCAGACAAACATTTGCTATTGTTGATTTTACTGAAGTAGACGAGGAAAATGCCCGCTTTGAATTATTTGCTCGCTATGCATCTATTTTACGGACGCTGATCAAGCAGTTAGAATTACGTCTGCAAATTGCTTATGATCTTCCTTATGAAAGGCTAATGGCGGATATCGTGAAAGAAATCATCCAGGAACAATTGCTGAATACGATCAAATATGATTTAGTCGAATACGAGAAAGAAAAGCAGTATGATATCATTTTGACTAGCCAATTGAAAGAGTACCCGTCACAGAAGTCCGCTAAAGTTTTTGTATTCACTAGCAACGAATATAATTATGATTTCCCCTATTTGAACCAATTTTTAAAAGAATGTTATTTAGAAAAATTGAATTTAAGGATGAATAAAACATGAAAATCGTGATCATTGGTGCTTCCCATGCAGGCATCACAGCTGCCCTAAATCTAAGAAAACTTCAACCGAAAGCAGAAGTTTTACTGATCGATGAAGATCATAAAGATGGACTAGGCTATGTTTCAAATGGAATCAACCTTTATTTAAAAGGAAAGATACGTAGTTTAGCTGAAGTTGCCCATAACATGCGGACTCTTCAAGAAAGTGGGGCAAAACTGATCACCGAATGGAGAGTAACTGAACTTGATCCAGACAAACATCAGCTCATCCTCGCATCCAAAGAAGGAAAAAACGAGACCATAACCTATGATAAATTAATCGTAGCGACAGGTTCCTCTCCTGTCACCTTGTATAAACAAATTGAAGCTGAAAATGTCTACACCTATAAAAATCTAGTGCAATCTAAGCAAGTACTTGCCGCTTTAAAAGAAGCAAAAGAAGTAGTGATCTTCGGTGCTGGTTACATTGGATTGGAATTAGCAGATGCTTTGAGAAATAAAGGATACATTATTCATCTAGTTGATTATATGCCGAATGTTTTATCAAGATATTTCGATAAGGATATGATCAACAGTTTTCAAAATCAGCTGCAAACTAAGCAAATAAATTTTTATCCAAATGAATTCTTGATCGATTGGAAAAAATCAGAAGAAAAAGTAGTATCCGTACAACTTCTGTCTCAAACAATAAAGGCAGATATGGTCATTTTTTCTGCCCAAACTCGTCCTAATACGACATTGTTAAAAGAAAAAGTGGCTTTGTATGAGGATGAGACTGTGATAGTCAATGAATATCTGCAGACAAGTGATCCGGACATCTATGCGATTGGAGATATCGTCCCAGTCAGTTTTGACAAAAATAAACGGCATCTCTTTTTACCTTTAGTTACTCGAGCTGTACATATGGCAAGAGCAGTAGCGCTAACTTTGAGTGGTCAGCCAACCGCTTACGACCTCAGACAAAAGATAACAGCAGCAGTCATTATAGACTACTTTTTAGGAACTGTAGGGCTGACAGAAGATGAAGCGCCATTCTTGGAACAAAATACCGGTTCGTGTTCAGGAGAATTTGATCTATTTCCACAATACGACGAAGAAAACAAAACAGTAAATGCAAAGCTGATCTACCATCCGGATACATTAGAAATAATTGGCGGACAGCTGATAAGCCAAGAATTCTTATTATCAGATTTGAACCTGCTTGCGGATATCGTGAAACACAAAACTACGATTCCACAGCTAGCAGTTGAGGATTTTGGATTTCTGTCTGAATACACCTCTCGTTTTCACTACCTCAATGAGTTAGCTTTTAAAGTACTAGCTAAGAGAGCAAATAGCAATAGAGTAGATAAAAGACTGTGAGAAATATCACGGTCTTTTATTGTGTGGGGATATAATAAATATTAATCAATCGAGAATAAAAAATTCATATAATGAAATAGCGGAAGAATTTTTTGAGCATAATATTCGCCAAAAATTTATCAAGTGATAAAATTGTTGTATAAAATGATTATTTCAGGAGGAGGAGTTAAATGTTTTTAGCATTAAATGAAATTATGCATTCAAAGTTACGTTATGCGTTAGTTGCAGGGGTGATGTTTTTGATCGCCTACCTGGTATTTTTTTTGACTGGGTTAGCTTATGGCTTAGCTCAAGATAATCGAACAGCAGTCGACAAGTGGGAGGCAGATTCGATTGTGCTTTCGAAAGATGCAAATTCAAATCTAGGGATGTCCATGATTACTAAGAAGATAGTAGAAGAAGTCGAAGGTGGGAAAGTGGCGTATCTTGCCCAAACACCTGGAGTCGTGACTAGTAAAGACAGTACAGAAGAAGGAAAAATCAATGTTAGCTTCTTCGGTATCGATAAAAATCAATTCATCATGCCCAATCTTGTTGAAGGAAAAGCTTTTGATAACGATGATGAGGCAGTAGGCGATATTAGTTTGAAAGAAGAATATGGTCTAGCCATAGGAGATACAGTTAAGTTATCTGGTAGTGACAAGACGTTTAAACTAACTGGCTTTACGGATCATGCCAAATTCAATGTCTCACCAGTTCTCTATACAACCATCAATGCTTACCAAGAAATCCGCTTCGAAAAAGAAGATACAAGTGAAAATGCACGGATTAACGCAATAGTTGTCAGAGGTAAAATCAGTAATTTACCTGAAGATTTAGAACAGATCAAAATTTCTAAATTCATCAATGAATTACCTGGATATAATGCGCAAGTATTGACTTTTGGATTTATGATCGGATTTTTGATCGTTATTGCGGCTATTGTGATCGGGATTTTCATTTATGTACTGACGATGCAAAAGATTAATATCTTTGGTGTAATGAAAGCACAAGGGATCACAGGAGGATTTATTGCGCGTTCTGTAGTGGCACAAACATTCATTTTATCATTTGTTGGTATTCTTCTTGGTCTATTAGGAACAGTGGGAACATCCCTTGTTCTACCTGATGCGGTTCCATTCCAAAGCAATTGGCTGTTTTTTGGCGTCATTAGCTTGTTGATGTTAGTAGTAGCTGTGTTAGGCGCACTATTTTCTGTTCGGACAATCGTAAAAATCGATCCGTTGAAGGCAATTGGATAAGAAGGAGGAAGAACATGAAAGCAATAGAATTTAAAGAAGTAGAAAAAAGTTTCCAAGATGGCGACCAAGTAGTTAAAGCATTGAAAGAAACAACCATGAGTATCGATAAAGGGGAATTTGTTGCAATCATCGGTCCTTCTGGTTCAGGTAAAAGTACTTTTTTGACTTTGGCAGGCGGATTGCAGACGCCTAGCAGTGGATCTGTATTTATCAATGATCAAGAATTCAGTAATCAAAAAGAAAGCGAACGCGTTAAACTACGTTTTAAAGAAATTGGCTTTATTTTGCAAGCTTCCAATCTGGTTCCTTTTCTGACAGTAAAAAAGCAGTTATTATTAGTAGATAAGATTAAACATGAACATCGTCAAAAAGAAGCAAACGAATTATTTGAGCAGCTTGGCGTGGATAAGTTGATCAACAAGTATCCAGAAGAACTATCTGGTGGAGAACGGCAAAGGGTCGCAATCGCTCGTGCATTGTACAATGATCCGTCCATTATTCTAGCAGATGAACCAACTGCTAGTTTGGATTCAGAAAAGGCACGAGAAGTAGTCGATATCTTGGCAAAAGAATCAAAAGACAAAAATAAAGCAACGATCATGGTTACTCACGATACACGGCTGATTGACAAATGCGATAGAATATTTATGATGGAAGATGGTGTATTGAAAGAAAAAGAATAACCAAAAAGCAGGTGGAAAAATGGTCCATCGATACAACAAAGATACACAGCAAAAAATTTTGAAAGAAGCGACTGACTTGTTTATGTCCAAGGGATATCTCGGCACTTCAACAAGAGAAATCGCACAAAAAGTTGGGATCACCCAGCCCAATCTCTATCATTATTTCGGTGATAAAGAAAAACTATATACGGCAGTTTTAGAAAACCACTTAAAAGATGTTGGAAAAGCTTTGAGAGAAATCGTTCAAACAAGCGAAACGGGATTTCAAGTAACCTTGACAAAAATGGCGCAGTTTTTGATTGAGACACATCTGGTCGATTTGTTTCTGATGCTTCACGATCTTGAAAGCAATCTTTCAAAGGAAACAAGAGATCATCTTTTCTTTCTATGGAAGAAAAATTATCGTGAACCTTTTGAAGAAATCTTTTCAGCAAACCAATCTGTGCTAAGAAATGGGATTTCAAAAGAAATCGCAGCAAGGCATTTTTTCTTAGTGTTAGCACCTTACATCACTCGGTCGAAAAGACCTGTGGAAGAACCGCTAAATGTGGCGCAATTGATCGATTTATATTTGAATGGTGTATTAGGAGAAGCGTAAAGCTGTTATATAGGGAGAAAATAGTTAGGTGAAGAAGCAAGATATGACGAAGATCGTTATATCTTGCTTCTTTATATAGGTAGTTTTTCATAAATACAAATTTGTTATTCTCTCATGATTATCAGGGTATATTTTTATTTATTATGTCGGTGTTCCAGGAAGTGTTTTAATTTAATAACGTAGAAATTAATTGTTTGTAGAATGAAGGAAACTATTTATTGGGTAGATGAATCACCACGAATAGTCAAAAGGAGATTTCAGGATATGCCAAAAATGAAAAAAATCATTTTAGCAGTAATGTTATTTTCTACGGTTATATCTTTTACAGCCCCTTTTTTGCTTACTTAAGCTGATTTTAAGTTTTGGCCCTTAGTCTGGATCTACGAGGTGAGAGTCAAGAATGAAAAAAATAATTGGAGCTTTTGTATTTGCAATCATTATCATTATTATCTGTTTTCAAATAGATGTTTTTGGTCAAAAAAAGATAGTTGGACAAACGGTCAGCAGTACGAACAGTACGGTTACAAAGACAAAGGAATCATTTGATGATACAGAACAAGAGACATTAATCAAAATCGGAAAAAATGACCGTACACTATATACAGATGACTCGCTAACTACCCCACTTGCAACTATAAACGGCGGAGAGCTGGCGGAGTTTCTTTCTGAAACAAAAAATGCTTATCAAATCAAGACAAATGATGGCTATACTGGATATTTAGCCCTCGAAGATGGAACCAAAGTCACAAAGAATATACAAACAAAACCGGAAGAGCTATCTGATGCAGTGATTGTATTAGATCCTGGGCATGGCGGAAATGATACTGGGGCATTAAGCAATGATGAACAAACAGAAGAAAAAGATATAACATTAAGTACAGCCATAAAAGTAAAAAAGGCGCTAGAGGATGCTGGAGCAACGGTTTATTTGACCCATACTACAGATGAATTAGTACAGCTTGGAGATATATGCGACTACAGTGAAGAAAAAAAGGCAGATGTCTTTATCAGTTTACACGCAGACTCTACGGAATATGCGAATGAAGCAACTGGAATCACGACATATTATTACTATGGACAAGAGGAAACATTAGCACAGACAATTGCTGACTCCTTCACTGATCTGCCTCTGGATTCAAGAGGAATCTCCACTGGGAACTATCAAGTTCTTCGAGAAAATCTTCAACCTTCTATTTTAATCGAGATGGGTTATATGAATAATGATAGTGATTTAAAGGAATTAGTAACAGACAGTTATCAGCAGCAGATTGCTGCAAGTTTGACACAAGCATTGACCACTTATTTTCAGTAATAAATAAGCCCAGCCAAACAAAAATAGCTCTTCATATTTTTCGTTTGGCCGGGCTTATTATCGCAGATGCAAGCTTTTGAACACCGTTTAAGGAAGAGGTTGTGAGCCTGCCGTTTAACTCCGCGTCACAAGGAGCAATTTCAAAAAACAGCTTCTCATGTTTGATGACTATTGTGACTTGTGACCGAGGAGTTGGCATGAGAACACCGTTTAAGAAAAAGGTTGTGAAATCAACGTTTTGTTCTGAGTATTAGAGAAACAAACGGAAAAATAGTTCCTCATATTTTGCCGTTTGTTGAGCTAATACCGAGGATCAGATGATTGAACACCGTTTATTCGGAACAAGGGACTGTGACATGACTTTTGTCACAGTTCCATTATTTTTTTAGTAGCTTCAAAGCTTTTTCTGTATTGGCAAAATGAAGTTTGGCATATTTTTCAAGCATAGGCATGCCGCCTTTCTCCAATAGTTTTGCCGCTACTTGGTCAGATTTCGTTCCAGCTCCTGATGGAAGGGTGATTCCAGCTTCAGCTGATGCTTTGTGTAACTCTTCCAAAAAGCTGGCACGACTGATGATAGAAGCAGCAGCAACAGCTAAATGATATTGTTCTCCTTTAGTAACGAAGTACAGTTTTTCTTGTAATTGATTTTTTTCTAAACGCGCATATTTTTTAAAATTTGCTTCTGGCGTAAACTGATCGATCAAAATCGCTTCTGGTTTTTCTGGCTCGATTTTTTTTAGCAGCAAATGGATCGCTTGATTGTGCAAAGCGACTTTCATCCGAACGGCATTGTATTTTGGTTGGATCTCATTGTATTTTTCTGGAGATAAGACAAGCAGTTTATAGGGGATGGTTTTTTTTAAGATGTCAGCAAGCTGGATGATTTGGCTATCTTTTAACTCTTTTGAATCTCTAACACCAAGTTTACGTAATTCTGCAAGCTGATCACGTTTCACATAAGCAGCACATACTGTTAGCGGACCGAAATAGCTGCCATTTCCGACCTCATCACTACCTAAAACGGATAATTGACTGATATTTTTTGGCAAAGAAGAGGCTGTTTTTGCTGGCTTGGCTTGTTTATCCTGTGCCTTCCCCCATTTATCAGCTTCTATTGCTGCATTCGTACCTTGAAACATCACTTTTCCGGATGTATAAGCAGTAATGGTCGTCCCGTCTTTTTTTGCAGCAAAGCTAGTATAAGGAATCTGTTTATTTAACAAATAAGAGCGATAGTATGCTTTCATTTGACTAAGTTGGTCGTTTGTTGCTTTGATAATGACGTTGCTCATAAAATTCTCCTCGTTTTTATACATAAAACTATACCGCAACTCACGACTTTTCGTTTTCTAAGAGATTGCGAGACATAGCATTTTTTTAAAGTTTATCATATAATAGTTAAGTATGTGAAAAATATTTGTGGAGAACGGTGAAAGAACCAACTTCATGGTACACTAAATAAAACTTTCATCAAATAGGAGGAAATGATTCGTATGGCGCACGAAAAAACACGCTACAAAGCAGTGATTGCCAACCAAACATATACTATTATCGGACGGGAAACCAAGCATCATATGGATATCGTAACGAAGCTGATCAATGAACAGTTAGCAGAATTGAAACAATTATCACCACAAATGGATAATGAACAAGCAGCAATCTTGATGGCTGTCAATGCGCTTTCGGATCAATTGAAGAAACAAGAAAGAATCTTGGAGCTGGAAGAAGAAACAGCAGAATTAAAGAAAAAAATGATCAAATTTACAGAGCTTGAAAATCGTGTGAAACGCATTGAAGCAATCGAGAACGAAGCTCGGGAAGTATTGAAAGAAAATGGTCAAGCAGATCATACCATTAAAAATCATGTGGAAGCACAACAGATTTTAAACGAGAAACGAAAAGGACAAATTAAACAAAAATCTTCTAATTAAGATCCTTTTATCAAAATAAGAAAAATTTAAAAAAGTTAGAAGAGAAAGGAACGTAGCATGCTGAGTTTGCTGATTTTATTTTTATTGCTAATTGCGTTTTTTTCTGGAGCACGTCGCGGGTTTGCTTTGCAAATCATATTCGCGATTGGATATGTATTGTCATTTATTGCTGCCCAGCATTTTTACAAACCATTAGCAAGTCATTTGGAATTATACATTCCATACCCAGCTGTCACCCCAACATCAAAGTTAGCATTTTTTGATCAGGTATTTGCCTTTCACCTAGATGAAGCTTTTTATGCAGGAACTGCTTTTCTGATTATTTTGCTAATTGGCTGGCTGCTTACCCGATTTGTGGGGGTTTTTGTCCATGGGTTGACGTATGTGCCGATCTTGAGACAGGTAGACTGGATTGCAGGAGGCATCCTGTCACTAATCATGGCTTACGTTACTATATTTTTGATTTTGCAGTTACTTGCCTTTGTTCCATTAGATGTGGTCCAAAATCAATTCGGCGAGCATAGTTTCGCTCGTTTTATCGTTGAGAGAACGCCATTTCTTACCAACAAGATGTATGAGCTTTGGGTAACGAATATTTTGAATTAAGGAAAATAGTGCTGGAAAATATTTCGTTTTTTGTACAGAGTAGTTTATTTAAGAAGGCTGCGTAGCGTATGTCCGGCACAGCTCTTTTTTCATAGTGAAAGATAAGGTGATAAAATGAATAACCGAATCCTTGAAACATTGGAATTTGAAAAAGTCAAACAGATGGTCAGACAATTTGTAGTGACTGCACAAGGAAAAGAAGAACTGGCAGAATTGGTACCAGTGAGTGAGAAACAAACGATCACAAACTGGCTTCAAGAAACTGAGGATGGATTGAAAGTGCAACGTCTGCGAGGCGGGATCCCTATACCTAAACTTGAAAATATCCGTCCCCATATGAAACGGATCGAGATCGGAGCAGACTTGAATGGAGTGGAGCTTGCACAAGTTTCCAGAGTATTGTCTACGACAAGCGAATTAAATCGTTTCATTGATGATCTTTCTGACAGTGAAATCGAATTTGCACGTTTGTATATGTGGGCAGATCAGTTAGTCACGATCCCTGTTTTGAGCCGCCGTTTAAAGGAAGCAATCGATGAAGACGGACGCGTGACTGATGACGCTTCTCCTGAGTTAAAGAGCATAAGACAGAACATTCGGCGAAGTGAACAAGCTGTTCGTGAACAGTTAGATGGGATCGTCCGTGGGAAAAATGCAAAGTATTTAAGTGATGCGATCATCACCATGCGAAATGACCGCTACGTTATCCCAGTCAAACAAGAATACCGCGGTGTATTTGGCGGTGTAGTCCACGATCAAAGTGCTTCAGGACAGACTTTATTTATTGAACCAAAACAAGTGGTGGATTTGAATAATCGTTTGCGTCAATACCAAATCGCTGAACGAAATGAGATTCAACGTATTTTAAGTGAACTTTCTGCTGAACTTGTTCCCCATCGTCAAGAAATCATCCACAATGCTTATGTGATTGGTAAAATGGATCTGATGAATGCAAAAGCACGATTTGGTAAAGAAGTAAAAGCTATCGTGCCGGGAATCAGTGAAGACAATCATGTCGTCTTGAAACAAGCAAGACATCCACTGATCGATCAGGAAAAAGTAGTTTCTAATGACATCACAATCGGAAAAGACTATCAAGCCATCGTCATTACAGGACCTAACACAGGTGGGAAAACGATCACGTTGAAGACTTTAGGTCTGTTACAACTGATGGGGCAAGCAGGATTACCGATTCCTGCAGGTGAAGAAAGTCAAATCGGTATTTTTGAGGAAGTATTTGCGGATATAGGAGACGAACAGTCGATTGAGCAAAGTCTATCGACCTTTTCTTCTCATATGACGAACACTGTAGATATTTTATCAAAAGTCAATGAAAAAAGTCTGGTATTATTTGACGAGCTCGGTGCAGGAACAGATCCGCAAGAAGGTGCTGCTCTAGCAATCGCAATCTTAGATGATCTTGGTAAAAAGTCTGCTTATGTGATGGCAACAACGCATTATCCTGAATTGAAAGTTTATGGATATAATCGGGCAAATACGATTAATGCCAGCATGGAGTTTGATGTGGATACATTAAGTCCAACGTATCGTTTGCTGATTGGCGTTCCTGGACGAAGCAATGCGTTTGAAATCTCTAGCCGATTAGGTCTTGATACAGAAGTTATTGATGAAGCGAAGCAGTTGATGAATGATGAGAGCCAAGATTTAAACGAAATGATCACAGATTTAGAGAATCGCCGGAAAATGGCAGAGACCGAATATCTGGAAATGCGTCATTTTGTTTCTGAGGCACAAGAACTTCACGATGATTTGAAAGAAGCTTACAGCTATTTCTTTGAAGAACGTGAAAAAGAAATGGAAAAAGCAAAGAAAAAAGCAAATGAAGTCGTGTCAGAGGCGGAAGAAAAAGCAGAAAAAATCATTGCTGATATTCGTAAAATGCAACAGCAGATTGGGCAAGGAAATGTGAAAGAGCATCAGTTGATCGATGCAAAGACCCAATTAGCAAATCTACATCAAGAAGAAACTTTGAAGAAAAATAAAGTATTGAAGAAGGCGAAAGAACAAAAAACGTTGAAACCGGGAGACGAAGTGTTGGTTACGACTTACGGCCAAAGAGGGACGCTTTTACGTAAAAACGGGAATCAGTGGCAAGTAGAAATCGGTATATTAAAAATGAATGTGTCCGAAGACGAGCTGACGCCTGTTGCTCCTCAAAAAGAGCCGACACAACGAGTTATCCATGCTGTACGATCTGAATCTAGTAGTCACGTGCCGAATCAATTGGACCTTCGAGGAAAACGATACGAAGAAGCGCTAAGTGAGGTAGATCAATATTTGGATTCTGCCATTCTAGCTGGTTATCCTCAAGTGACTATTGTCCACGGAAAAGGAACAGGCGCACTTCGCAAGGGAATTACTGATTATCTTAAAAACCATCGGAGCGTCAAAAGCTTTGAGTTTGCACCGGCAAACCAAGGCGGAAATGGTGCGACAATTGTTAAATTTAAGTAAAACTTACTAAAGGTAAGCAGATGGTTCGCTATCCAAGTATAGAAATGCTATACTAGTCATAGATTTTAAAAATGGAGGTCTTTGATATGTCACAAGTAATTACAGATAAGACATTTAATGAAGAAACAGATAAAGGACTTGTATTGATTGATTTTTGGGCAACTTGGTGTGGTCCATGTCGTATGCAAGCACCGATTTTGGATCAGTTGGAACAAGAATATGATGAAGAAGAATTCAGAATTGCTAAAATGGATGTGGATGAAAATCCAGAAACTCCTCAACAATTCGGTATCATGAGCATTCCAACATTAATGTTGAAAAAAGATGGTCAAGTAGTAGAAAAAGCTGTTGGTGTTCATTCAAAAGAACAACTACGTCAAATGATCGATCAATATTTATAAAAACTTACAGCAAAAATAAGCTGAGGGTGGAACTGAATCCAGTTCCGTCCTCGGTTTTTTTGCGGTTGAGTTAAGGTTATTCAAATTAATATTTTTTGAGTATAATTACGTTGTCAGGCTGGATTGTTTTTTTGACAGACATGCTATAATAACTTTAATTGAATATGAAGGGGAGTACCAGATGAACGAACGAATCAAAAACAAATTAGCTTTACTTCCTGATCAGCCCGGCTGTTACTTGATGAAAGATAAAAATGGAACGATCATTTATGTCGGCAAAGCCAAAATATTAAAAAATCGTGTCCGCTCATATTTTACTGGCAGCCATAATACGAAAACGGAACGGCTTGTTAGTGAAATCGAAGACTTTGAATACATCGTTACAGAATCGAATATCGAAGCATTGCTCTTAGAGATCAATCTGATAAAGAAAAATGATCCTAAATACAACATTATGTTAAAGGATGATAAAACCTATCCTTTCCTTAAGATAACGAATGAAAAATATCCCCGTTTGGTGATTACTCGTAAGGTACTAAAAGACAAAGCACTGTATTTTGGACCATATCCTGATGTCGGTGCGGCGAATGAGACAAAGAAGATCCTCGATCGATTATTTCCTCTAAGAAAATGCAAACCTAGTCAGACGAAGGAGCCTTGTCTTTACTATCATTTGGGACAATGTCTGTGTCCTTATTATTTCGACGTAGATCCGAAAGTCTATACGAAAATCGTTGATGAAGTGAAAAACTTTTTAAACGGAGGACACGAAAAAATCGAGTCAGAGATCCATCAGAAAATGGAAAAAGCTGCTGAAAATATGGAGTTTGAAAAAGCTGCAGAGTACCGAGACCAGATCCGTGCCATTGAGACAATCATGACTCGCCAAAAAATGACAAATACTGATTTACTGGATCGAGATGTATTTGGTTATGCGATTGACAAAGGATGGATGTGTGTCCAAGTGTTTTTCGTAAGACAAGGAAAGCTAATTGAACGAGATGTTTCAATGTTTCCTTTCTATAACGAAGCAGAAGAAGATTTCTTGACTTACATCGGTCAGTTTTATCAGGAAAATGAGCATTTCATTCCTAAAGAAGTCTTGATTCCTGATACGATCGACAAGCCAAGTGTAGAAGCTTTGTTAGCTACGAAAGTGCTGCAACCAAAACGAGGAGAAAAGAAAAAATTAGTTGAATTGGCGAATAAGAATGCCTCAGTTGCTTTGAATGAACGGTTTGATCTGATTGCCAGAAAACAGGAACGGACGATCGGAGCAGTTGAACGTTTAGGAAACGCGATGAATATCCCGACCCCAATACGTATCGAGTCTTTTGATAACTCTAATATCATGGGGACGAATCCTGTGGCTGCGATGGTCGTATTCATTGATGGAAAACCGGCAAGAAAAGAATATCGGAAATATAAAATAAAAACAGTCAACGGACCGGATGATTATGCATCAATGAGAGAAGTCATCTATCGCAGATATTCACGAGTGATTCGCGAAGGGTTGCCTTTACCTGATTTGATCTTGATCGATGGAGGAAAAGGACAAGTAGATGTGGCAAAAGATGTCTTAGAAAATCAATTAGGAATCGATATTCCTATTGCTGGCATGGCAAAAAACGATAAACATAAAACAAATGAGTTGCTATTCGGTACAGATTTGGCTGTAGTACCGCTTGAGCGAAATTCACCAGAGTTTTTCTTACTCCAGCGAATCCAAGATGAAGTCCATCGATTCGCAATCACTTTCCATCGGCAGCTACGCAGTAAAAACAGTTTTGCTTCCCGATTAGATGAAATTGAAGGGTTAGGACCAAAAAGAAAAAAAATGCTGCTTAAAGAGTTCAAATCGTTGAAAAATATCACAGCAGCCACGACAGAAGAATTACAAGAAATCGGACTGCCGAAAAATGTCGCACAAAACGTATTTGATAAATTACATCAGGAATGAGGAAAGGGCACTTTACAAAGAAAGTAAAGTGTCCTATCATTTTATGTACAACAAAAAGAGCGTTTACGTTTTGTTGGTAAATAATAAATCGCTTACGTCTGGTGTCTAAGGATATATGTGATTTCTTGAAGAAGGAGTGAAGAAATGTTAGAAGTCAAGGATCTTGTTAAAACTTTTGGGAACTACACAGCTGTCGATCATGTCTCTTTCCAAATCCCCGATGGAAAAATCATGGGGCTAATTGGCCAAAACGGGGCTGGGAAGACAACGACTTTTCGTTTGATCTTGGATTTTTTGACACAAGACCAAGGAGAAGTGTTATGGAATGGCCATCATCTTGGGGAGAAAGATTATGATGTCATCGGTTATCTTCCGGAGGAACGGGGACTTTATCCGAAAGTAACGATTCAAGACCAACTGCTTTATTTTGCAGAACTTAGAGGGAAATCAAGAAAAGAGATTGAACCAAAAATCGATTTTTGGATGGAAAAATTTCAGGTAAAAGGGAAAAAGACGGATAAAGTAAAATCTTTGTCTAAAGGAAATCAGCAAAAAGTCCAGCTAATCGCCACGTTAATCCATGAACCTAAATTGATCATTTTGGATGAGCCATTCAGCGGGTTAGATCCGGTAAATGCTGAATTGCTAAAAGATGGAATATTGGAATTGAAAAAACATGGTTCATGTGTCATTTTTTCTAGCCACAATATGGATAATGTAGAAAAAATCTGCGATCATTTGATCATGTTGCGAAACGGAAAAATGGTTTTGAATGGAAAAGTACATGAGATTCGTGAATCATTTGGCCGTACGAAGTTATTCTTGGAATCTGGTTTAAGCCAACAGGAAGTAGAAGAAATCGAAGGCGTGAAAAAAGTGATCCTTCATGAAGACAATACGTTAGAGATTACCTTAGAAGATCCTGAAGCTGGGAAAGAAATCTTTACTCGTGCGACTCAGTTCGGCTACATTCCTATGTTCAACCAACAACCGCCAACTTTGGAAGAGATTTTCAAATTGAAAGCAGGTGAAATCGATGCGTAAGTTTTGGATTATTACCAAAGATGTCTATTTAAAAAATGTTAAGTCGATTTCTTTCTTGATCATGATATTAGTCCCTTTTATCATGCTGGGTATCATTTATGTAGCAGGAAACTTTGCTCAACAAAATAGTGATGTCAATAAAATCGGCGTATTGGCTGATAATGAGCAAATCAGTCAGCAAATGAGCCAAGTCAAAACAGATGATTTTGAGTTCAAAGCAGTTGATTCTGAAGAAAAAGCACAAAAAGAGCTTTCGGAAGAAAAAATCGATGCGTATTTAGTAGTCTCAACTGAGAATGATAAGATAAATGGGATGCTTTATAGCGAAAATTCATTAGGACAAAGTACACAACTACTGATACAACAACAACTGACTGGCTTGCAATCGATGCTTCGAGCGAGTCAATTAGGCATTTCACCAGAAGAAGTAGCTAGCTTGAGCCAACAAGCAAGTTTGACTCGACAAAAAGTCAATTTTGATTCAAAAGGAAAAATGACAGTCGGAGAAGATAACTCGACAGTCCAATATGTCGTAAGTTATGTAGCAACGATTGTCTTGTTCATTATTATTTTGACGTATGCGCAGATCATTGCACAAGAGATCGCTTCTGAAAAAGGCACGCGGATCATGGAAGTGATCCTGTCCAGTACGACTGCACAAAAGCATTTTTACGGAAAATTAACAGGTGTTTTACTTGTTGCATTAACGCAAATGGCATTATACGGTATTATTTTTGGTATAGGATACAGTCAATTCAAAGATATGGAAATGGTCAAAAATATATTAGACGGTATCTCATTGGATAACTTGATTGGACCATTCTTGTGGTATTCTCTTCTATTCATGATCTTTGGCATTTTGATTTTTTCTGTTTTAGCAGCTTTATGTGGCTCTTTGGTCAACAAAGCAGAAGATACAGCAAAAGCAATTTTGCCAGTGACTTATCTATCTCTAGGCGGATACATGCTTGGATTGATACTAGGAGCTTCAGATCCAAACAATATCGTTATTCGGATCACTTCGTATATTCCATTCTTATCTTCATATATTATGCCGGTTCGCTTAGCAAATGAGACAGTCGGTATGGGTGGAGCATTGATTTCCTTGTTGGTACTTGTAGCCGTAACATTCTTATTGATGATCTTGTCTGCAAACATGTACAAATCGAATGTACTCGTTTATAGCGAAGGCGGATTATGGAGTTCATTGAAACAATCGATTTCAATTATGAGGAATGAACGAAAAAAAGCATAAAACAATCCTAAAATATAGAAGGAAGCTGGACATCTATTGTTCCCAGCTTCTTTTTGTATAGACCTATTTTATTTATTTTACTATATTGGATATATATTCATTGAAAATAGTGTATAACAACTTTATAATATTGAGTATACCAATTTTTGGAGGCGTTTTAATGGACCGTTATTTAGATTTACTTTCAGAAAAATTCCCCTCAACGGAAGATGTCATCACGGAAATCATCAATCTCGAAGCAATTTTGCAGCTTCCAAAAGGAACAGAGTTATTTTTGAGTGATATACATGGCGAATTTCCTGCTTTTGATCATATTCTGCGTATCGGTTCAGGAAATCTTAAAGAAAAGATCAAAGACCTTTTTTCTGAACAAATGACGGAAACGGATATCAGCCAATTCACTATTTTTACGGCTTATCCAGAATATGCATTAACGACTGATTGGTACAAAGAACAAGATAAATCGCAGCTGATCCATCATTTGATCGATCTTTTACGGTTTACGACAGTCAAATATACCCGGTCAAAAGTTCGAAAAGGATTGCCGAAAGAATATAGCTATATCATTGAGGAACTCTTGTATATCGATGACCGTATCAATGGAAAAAAAGACTATGTAAAAAAAATCATTGAACAACTTGTTTTGATGAAGGAAGAAGAAAAATTTTTAACGAAACTTGCACAGACGATCCAAAAATCTGTCATCGATCATTTGCATATCGTTGGAGATATTTTTGACCGAGGAACTCAAGCAGCCAAAGTGATGGATCGAATCATGGATTTTTCTTCTGTAGATATCCAATGGGGAAATCATGATATTTTGTGGATTGGTGCGTATTGCGGCTCTGAGGCATGTTTACTGACACTTTTACGGATTGCAGCACGCTATAATTATTTATTTGAATTAGAGAAAGAATATGGGTTGAATTTACGTCCATTGTTTTCTTTTGCTCATCAAACTTATCAGAAGAATCCAGTATTTGCGCCTAAAAACAGTAAAAATCTATCCGAAAGAGAGCAAGAAGAATTAGAAAAGATCCATCAGGCACTTTCTATCCTTCAATTCAAATCAGAACATCAGTTATTGGATCGTCGACCTGAATTTAAAATGGACGATCGTAAATTGCTGGAAAAAATCGACTATGAAGCATCAACGGTTGATTTAGAAGGTCAGCTCTATGAGTTGAAAGGAACTTGTTTTCAAACGATCCAGCCAGATGATCCAAAAAAATTCTTGGAAGAGGAACAAAAAGTGATTGATAGTTTGATGTATTCATTCCAGCACTCTTTGAGAATGCAAAAACATATGACGTTTTTGATCGAAAAAGGGGGAATGTATCTCACGAACAATCAGCATGTGCTGTTTCATGGCTGTATACCTGTAGACGAGAAGGGACAGCTCTTAGCATTTGAATTAGACCAATCTTATCGCGGAAAAGAACTGCTGGGCTTTTTTGAAAAACAGATAACTGAAAGCGCAAAAGATCTGACTGCAAAAGAAGATTTAGCAACCGATTTGATTTGGTATGCGTGGAGTGGGCCATTTTCGCCTTTATTCGGCAAGAGTAAAATGGCGACTTTTGAACGTTATTTTCTCACAGAGCCTCATACGCACGTCGAGAAAAGCAATCCTTATTATCACTTGCGAGATGAAGAGTGGTTCAGTGAAAAAATTTTAGCAGAATTCGACACAAAAGAAGAAGGGTCAGCAATCATTAATGGGCACACGCCAGTAAAAGTAAAAAAAGGGGAGTCACCGATCAAAGCAAATGGAAAAGTATTTGTCATTGACGGAGGTTTATCCAAAGCTTATCAAAAAACGACAGGAATTGCCGGTTATTCACTATTATGCAATTCTTATGGTTTCCAAATCGTGACACATTATCCGTTTTTGCCTATTGAACAACAATTTGCAAAAAAATCCGACCAAACAAATGTGAAAAAAGTAATCGAACAGCAGCTACCACGCAAACTCAATCGTGATACAACAAAAGGTATGGAACTGCAGCAGCAGATTACCCAGCTCAAAAGGCTGTTGGACTATCGAAAGGACGATTGAGAAGAATTCCAGTGAACATTGTTCCATAGACTGGAGACTGAGACAAAAGTCGTGTCGCAGTCTCTTTTTCCGGATAAACGGTGTTCCCTTGCCACCTCCGAATCACAAGTACAACATTCATAAAATATGAAGAGCTGTTTTTTGAAATTGCTCCTTGTGACTCAGAGTTGAACGGCAGGCTCACGACCTCTTGGTATAAACGGTGTTCAATCAGCTGACCCTCGATATTAGCTCAAAAAACGGTAAAATATGAGAAGCTATTTTTCCGTTTTGTTTCTCTAATACTCAGGTCAAGGCACTGATTTCACAACCTCTTCCTTAAACGGTGTTCAAAAGCCAGTTTCTCGGTATTAAGCCAAATTTATGCAAAAATGTGAAAAGCCATTTTCACAAAATTTTTCTTAATACTCGAAACTAAACAGCTTTTTCACAACCCTTCAGAAAGTCTATTAAAATTCATTCACAAAGAAATCGAATAAGCGCTGTTCAGATGGATGTACACGGTGGGTAAGTTCCGGATGCCATTGAACACCGAGGATTTTATGCATATCATCTTTGCTTTGAACCGCTTCAACGAGTCCATCGTTAGAAAAAGCGATGGCTTTTAATAAAGGTGAAAGATCTTTGACTGCCTGATGATGGTAAGAATTCACAAAATATGGATCGGGGAGAAGGTTGCTTAACAAACTGTCTGAAACAATCTTGACTTCGTGAGTCGTAAATTGCGGGGCAGTGGGCTGTTGTTCATGTTTTACTGACCACTTTGGATATAATGAAAGATCTTGATAAAGTGTACCTTCCAAAACGACATTCAATAGTTGGAGTCCCCGGCAGACTGCAAAAATTGGTTTTCTTTGTTTCAATGCTTCCAAGATCAGTGCCTGTTCAAATTGGTCTCGTTGAATATTTGTTTCCGTTAGCTTTGGATGAGGATCTTCCATGTAAAGTTGTGGACTGACATCTTGACCACCTGCAAGAATGAGTTTGTCGATTTGTCCAATCAGTTGAGGAGCTGAATCTGGAGACATGACTGGCAGAATAAGAGGCAATCCTTGAGCATCTAAAACTGCATCCACGAATCCTTGCGGTGTATAGCTCACTTGATTTCCTTGGAAAGTATCTGTTGCTCGAATCAGTTGATTTCCGGCAATGCCGATGATTGGTTTCATTTGTATTCCCCCTAAAGTAGACCTATTGTAACAAGGATTTAAAAAAAATTAAACTATGTAAGACTTGCCCCTATACTTATCTGTTCTTGCTGTGTTACTATCTGTAAAGAGAAATTTCGTGTGAAATTCATGACGATAGTTGAAAATATTGCTTAATTTGTTATAATAAAAAGTAAGCAGAAATAAAAAGGTTGGGCGTAAGCTTCAAGGATCTAGTTCTTCAAGGGGTGAGAAGGACATTTTATTGAAGGGGCCTGCCTATACTAAGTTATCTTTAGAGGTACATACTTTCAATGAAAAAAGAAAGCATGTACCTCTTTTTTAAATCGAAAGGAAGTGAAGCAAGTGTTAGAAGCTTTGGAACAAATCCGAAAAGCAGAAGAAGAAAATGAAAAGCGTGCTCAAACACTGCGGCAGCAGCTGAAGATCTATGCAACAGAAAAAGAGCAGGAATTGGAAACGATCCAAACAAACTATCGACAACAACTAAAACAGTTGGTGGAAGAAAAAGAACAATTCGAAATACAAGAATTAGAAAAAGAAAAAATGAAATTGAAAGCAGAAGCAGACAAGGTGCAAGCAACTTTGAAAGATCAATATCAAAAGCATCAGAGTCAAGCGATCGGTGCGATCATTGAAAGGGTGAAAGAAACTTATGGCCGTCACTAAGATGGAAAAAGTGACCCTCATTTCAGATAAAAGAAATCAGGAGAGGATTTTACAAGCAGTACAAGGAATCCAAAACGTTGAAATACGGGATCTGTATCAAAATAGAACAAACAACCAGTGGGTAGAGAAGTATTTTCCAGATACCACGATTATTGATAAAGAAGCAAAATTAAGCGCTTTAGGTAATCGGTTGAAAGACATCCAAGAAGCTATCCAATTCATACAACACCACGGCGATAGCCGTCAAAAGAAACTCCATTTGAAACGTCAAGAACTTTCCTTACAAGATTTGGAAGCCAATTATTCCGAAGAAAATTTCATAAATAAATTGAAAGAAGTCCTTGATTTAAAAGAAAAGTGGGAACAGCTAACTGAAAAACGTGATCGTTTAGAAGAAGAGGAAGAATGGCTTCTTCATTGGCAACAGCTGGATATTGCTCCAAGTATGTATGCAAGTAAGACGACCATTTTTGAGATGGGGACTGTGAGTGCAGCAAATTTTGAAAGTTTCAAGGAAGAACTGAGTAAGCTTGATGACGTTTATATGGAAGAAATAGATTATACGCCAAAACAAGTTTATCTTTCGTATGTTGCTTTAAAAAAATCAGTTGCTGTTATAGAAGAAATTGCTGGGAAATACGGGTTCAATAAAGAAACGTATCCTTATGAACAAAATCCTAAAGAAAAACTGCAAGAGACCAAGCAGCAATTATCCATTGTTCACGAGCAGCAAAAGAAGATAACGACAGCGTTAGGTCAGTGCAGTGGCTATATCCAAGAATTTGAATGGGTAGAAGAAGTCACACTTGCCGTTGCAGAACGAGAAAAAATAAAAGAACGGTTTATCCATGCGACTTATCTGATCGTTTTGCAAGGTTGGGTAGATGCAGAAGAAAAACAGAATTTGCTGCATGTGTTAAACGAAACCGTATCAGAAGAAGATATATACGTCAGTTTCGAAACACCAAACTCAGAAGAGATTCAGCAGGAAGTCCCTACTAAATTGAAAAACCATCCGCTTGTCGAACCTTTTGAATTGCTGACTGAAATGTACAGTCTGCCAAAATATGAAGAAGTAGATCCAACACCTTGGATGACACCATTTTATCTTGTCTTCTTCGGGATGATGGTCGCAGATGTTGGTTACGGATTGCTGATGCTCATTGGGACAATACTAGCTCAAAAACTACTTGTTCTACCACGCGGGATGAAACGTTTCGTAAAATTCTTTGAGATTCTCTCGATACCATCGATCATCTGGGGATTGATCTACAGTTCATTTTTCGGACAGGCATTACCAAAAGAACTGTTTGGCATCCGCTTGCCTTTCCCAATCCTATCTACGACGGATGACGTCAATACGATTTTGATTTTATCCGTGATTTTCGGTCTGATACAGATTTTGGTTGGATTATTTGTGGCAGCAAAGGAAAATATCAGGAGAAAAGATTACTTGAGTGCTGTCAGTGATGGATTTGCCTGGCAAGGGATCCTAATTGGGATCGTTATTGCGTTGGTTGGTGCCATGTTGATAAAAAATACAGCATTTGTTTACCTTGGCGCTGGGCTATCGATCATTGCTGCCTTATGTATCTTGATCGTTCCGATTATCCAAACGCCGTCTAAAGTCAAAGGTGCTGCCAAAGGTGCGTATAATCTTTACGGACTGACCGGCTATATCGGTGATTTAGTCAGTTATACACGTTTGATGGCATTGGGTATTTCAGGCGGAAGTATTGGAGCGGCATTCAATATGCTAGTTGCTTTCATGCCGCCAGCTGCTCGATTCAGTGTAGGGATCCTTTTGATCATCGCTTTACACGCACTGAATATGTTTTTGACACTGCTAAGTGCCTATGTCCATGGCGCACGATTGCAGTATGTCGAATTTTTTGGGAAGTTTTATACAGGAGGCGGACGTGCCTTTGATCCGCTGAAAACGGCGGAAAAATACGTCAACATCAATCACAAGAAAAAAAACAATAAATAATTGGAGGATTTTTATACAATGATGGATTACTTAATTAGTCAAAATGGTGGAATGGTATTTGCGGTATTAGCGATGGCAACAGCGACGATTTTTTCAGGGATCGGTTCAGCTAAAGGTGTTGGAATGACAGGTGAGGCAGCAGCAGCATTGACAACAAGTCAACCCGAAAAATTCGGGCAGGCTCTGATTCTGCAATTGCTTCCAGGTACGCAAGGTTTGTATGGATTTGTTATTGCCTTTTTGATTTTTATCAACTTAGGAAATGACATGTCAGTTGTACAAGGACTGAACTTTCTAGGCGCTTCTCTGCCGATTGCTTTTACAGGCTTGTTTTCAGGTATTGCCCAAGGAAAAGTCGCAGCGGCAGGTATTCAAATTTTAGCGAAAAAACCTGAACATGCTACAAAAGGAATCATTTTTGCTGCGATGGTTGAAACATACGCGATTTTAGGTTTCGTTATTTCCTTCCTATTAGTGTTGAATGCCTAAGCATAAAGGAGGAAAAGCAGATGAACGCCATTGAAAAAATCATCTCTCAGATGAACGAAGCAGCAGAGCAGGAAAGAGCGGCGTTAGAACAAGAAGAGCGAATGAAGATCGATCAAAACTTTGAACAAAAACGTACGCAAGTTGAAACAGAACATCAAAAACAAAAAGAAAAACAAATCGAATTACTCGAAAAAAAATACCGTCAGCTAAGGAATCGCCAGCAAGTAGAAGTACGACAAGAAAATTTGAATGCGAAGCAGGAATTTTTAAGACGATTGTTTGCAGATGCGGTAACTGAAATGGAAAATTGGGATGAATCTGAACAAATCCAGTTTATCAAAAATGCATTGTATTCATTACCTTTGACAGGAAAAGTAGCATTCATTGCTGGAGAAAAATCAGCAGCCTATCTTTCTCAGACGTTGTTGGATGAATGGAACAATGAACTTCCCTTTATGATGGTTTTAAGTGATGAAACTGTTGCTGATCAAGCGGGTTTTCTGATAAACGATCAAGGAGTTCAGTATAATTTTCTTTTCAGCAGCCTTGTACAAGATATCCAAGGAACGATGAGTTTTGAGATTGCCAATCAATTATTCGAATAAGGAGGGATCAGTGTATGGAATACCACGAACTAAATCCCTTGATTCGCGGAAGAGAGCTTGAACTTTTGTCCAATGAGACATTTGAACGGATGATTCAAACAAATTCTGTCGAAGCACTTGGTGAAATATTGAAATCCACGATTTACAGTCCATATATTTATGACGGATATGAATATGACTTCGAACAGAATCTTTTAAAGGAGCAGAGCCGTCTATTTCGCTGGTTAAAGGAATCAGCACCGGAGCCTGAAATCGTTTGGATCTATACGATGCGCTATACTTTCCATAATCTGAAGGTTTTGACAAAAGCCGAGATGACAAATCAAAATCTGGACCATTTGTATATCGACGATGGATTTTATTCATTAGAAACCTTGAAGGATGCCATTCATACGCAAGTTTCAAATGAACTCCCTGAAAGCATTATGGACAGTATACGAGAAGTACGTGATTATTTTGAAGAGTCTACCATTCTTCAGGGAATTGACGTGATTTATGATCGACAGTTTTTGACAGAGCAGCGACGGCTTGCCGATAAGCTAGGATATCAAGAATTGCTGACAGAAGTCATTGCTTTTATTGACTTGACCAATATCACAACGATGGCTCGAGGAATATTGCAGAAAAGAACATATGGGTTCATGACGACGGTACTTTCCAGCTCGGGAAGTATCGAAAAAGAAGTATTTTTGAACTTTGTAGATAAAGATATGGAAGATTACACGAATTTTCTATTAGAGACAGATTATGCTGATTTTCTGCGCCCTGTCATCCGTGAAGGAAATCTTGATCTCGTAAAGCTTGAACAGTTGAAAGATGATTATCTAAGTTCATTGTATCAAGAAGCACAAACCCAGGCTTTCGGACCACTGCCACTACTAGCCTTTTTGAACGCAAAAGAGGTAGAAAGCAAAAACCTTCGTTTACTGGTTATCGGCAAAAGAAGCCATTTCGAATCAGAAACAATCAGAAAGCGGGTGAGACAAGTCTATGACGCATAAGATCGGTGTAGTTGGCGACAAAGATTCTGTTTTGCCATTCAAATTGTTTGGCTTTGATGTTCGTTATGGTACCACCAAGCAAACCGTTCGTCAGGCAATTGAAGAAATGGCAAAGAATGAGTATGGCGTGATTTATGTCACAGAGCAATGTGCAGCATTGAGCCCAGAAACGATCGAACGTTACAAGGAACAAATGATACCTGCTATCGTATTGATTCCCAATCATCAAGGATCATTAGGAATAGGGCTGGAAGAAATTCAAAAAAACGTAGAAAAAGCAGTAGGTCAAAATATCTTATAGTATGAAAAGGAGATAGAAATTTTGCAAATTGGAAAAATCATAAAAGTCTCCGGACCTCTTGTAATGGCTGAGAACATGTCTGATGCCAGTATCCAAGACATGTGTCTAGTGGGAGATCTAGGAGTTATCGGAGAAATTATCGAGATGCGTGGCGATGTGGCGTCTATTCAAGTATATGAAGAAACTTCTGGAATTGGTCCAGGCGAACCGGTTCGCTCTACTGGTGAAGCTTTATCTGTTGAATTAGGACCAGGGATCATTTCACAAATGTTTGACGGAATCCAACGGCCATTAGATACATTTATGGAAATCACACAAAGTAATTTCTTAGGGCGCGGAGTTCAATTGCCCGCATTGGACCATGAGAAAAAATGGTGGTTCGAACCAACAGTAGAAACCGGAGAAACGGTGAGTGCCGGAGATGTTATCGGGATCGTAGAAGAAACAAAAGTTATCAAACATAAAATCATGGTGCCAAATGGGATAAAAGGTACGATCAAAACAATCGAAAAAGGTTCATTCACTATTGATGAAACAGTATGTGTCATTGAAACCGAAAATGGTGACAAAAATTTGACGATGCTTCAAAAATGGCCAGTAAGACGTAGTCGGCCAATCAAAGAAAAATTAAACCCGGATGCACCCATGATCACTGGACAGCGAGTGATTGATACATTCTTCCCAGTGACAAAAGGAGGAGCAGCAGCTGTACCTGGTCCTTTTGGCGCAGGGAAAACAGTCGTTCAGCATCAAATTGCAAAATGGGCCGATGTGGACATGGTTGTCTATGTGGGATGTGGCGAGCGTGGAAATGAGATGACGGATGTTTTAAATGAATTCCCTGAATTGATTGACCCTAATACAGGAGAATCGTTGATGGAACGTACGGTATTGATTGCTAATACATCAAACATGCCAGTAGCAGCTCGAGAAGCTTCTATCTATACGGGAATCACAATTGCGGAATATTTCCGTGACATGGGTTATGACGTTGCTATCATGGCAGACTCCACTTCACGATGGGCAGAAGCACTTCGTGAGATGAGCGGACGTTTGGAAGAAATGCCTGGTGATGAAGGTTATCCAGCTTATCTTGGTTCACGGCTTGCGGAATACTATGAACGATCTGGAAGAGTCATTGCATTAGGATCAGAAGGTCGCGAAGGAAGTATAACCGCAATCAGTGCTGTATCGCCGTCTGGAGGGGATATTTCGGAACCAGTCACACAAAATACATTGCGGGTCGTAAAAGTATTCTGGGGTCTTGATTCCAGTTTAGCCCAAAAAAGACATTTTCCTTCGATCGATTGGATACAAAGCTATTCTCTTTATTCAACAGAAGTAGGGAAGTATATGGATCATATCCTTCAAGCTGACTGGGCATCCATGGTCACCGAGGGCATGCGTATTTTGCAAGAAGAACAGCAGCTGAATGAAATCGTGCGTTTGGTAGGGATTGATTCCCTTTCAGATAATGACCGTCTGACATTAGAAGTGGCAAAATCCATTCGTGAAGATTATTTGCAGCAAAATGCTTTCGATGATGTCGATACATTCACCTCAAGAGAGAAACAGTTCAAAATGTTGAAGATGATCTTGACCTTTGGTGAAGAAGGACGCCGTGCGTTGTCGTTAGGTGCTTATTTAAGTGAGATCATGGACGGTACCGTATCGATTCGTGAAAGGATCGGACGAAGCAAATATATCCCGGAAACAGAATTAGAAAAACTAGATCAAATTATTGGTGAAATCAAGCAAACGATGCAAACGATCGTTTCAGAAGGAGGCATGAGCAATGATTAAAGAATATCGTACGATCGGTGAAGTCGTCGGTCCATTGATGGCGGTTGAAAAAGTTGCTGGTGTCAAATATGAAGAATTAATCGAAGTCCGTATGCAAAATGGCGAGATTCGTCGTGGACAAGTATTGGAAGTCCAAGAAGATAAAGCAATGGTCCAAATATTCGAAGGAACAAGTGGGATCAATTTACGTGACTCTTCTGTACGATTTTTAGGCCATCCTTTAGAACTAGGTGTATCGGAAGACATGATCGGTCGAGTATTCGATGGTTTGGGACGACCGAAAGATAACGGACCAGAGATCCTGCCTGAAAAGCATTTGGATATTAACGGAGAAGTAATCAATCCAGTAGCTCGGGATTATCCAGATGAGTTTATCCAAACAGGTATCTCTGCAATCGATCATTTGAATACATTAGTTCGTGGGCAAAAATTACCAGTATTTTCTGGCTCTGGTCTTCCTCATAAAGAATTAGCTGCTCAGATCGCGCGACAAGCAACGGTACTCGATTCATCAGATGATTTCGCCGTAGTCTTTGCTGCTATTGGAATCACTTTTGAAGAAGCAGAATTTTTCATGGAAGATTTTCGTCAAACGGGCGCAATCGACCGTTCTGTCATGTTTATGAATTTAGCAAACGACCCTGCAATCGAACGTATCGCTACTCCTCGTATGGCTTTGACTGCTGCAGAATATCTTGCTTATGAAAAGGGAATGCATGTTTTGGTTATCATGACAGACATGACCAACTATGCAGAGGCATTGCGAGAGATTTCTGCAGCACGGCGAGAAGTTCCAGGAAGAAGAGGATATCCTGGGTATCTTTACACGAACTTAGCTACTTTATTCGAACGAGCAGGAAGAATCCGCGGACTAAAAGGATCGGTTACTCAAATTCCGATTCTAACAATGCCAGAAGACGATAAAACTCATCCAATCCCTGACTTGACTGGTTATATTACAGAAGGACAGATCATCTTGACTAGAGAGCTTTACAAGAGTGGGATTCAGCCACCAATTGATGTACTCCCGTCTCTTTCGCGGTTAAAAGATAAGGGAACTGGACCCGGAAAGACAAGAGAAGACCATGCAGCTACGATGAATCAGCTTTTTGCAGCCTATGCACAAGGAAAACAGGCAAAAGAATTAGCCGTAGTTTTAGGTGAATCTGCTTTATCTGATGTAGACAAGATCTATGCGAAGTTTGCTGAGCGGTTTGAAAAAGAATATGTCAATCAAGGATTCTACACGAACCGTTCGATTACTGAAACACTTGATCTAGGGTGGGAACTGCTATCGATGTTGCCAAGAACCGAATTAAAACGAATCAAAGACGACATGCTGGACAAATATCTGCCAGAAGGGAAGTGAGTTCTGATGGCACGATTGAATGTGAATCCGACCCGCATGGAATTGACTCGATTGAAAAAACAGTTGACAACTGCCACAAGAGGGCATAAATTATTAAAAGATAAGCAAGATGAACTGATGCGTCAATTCATCCTGTTAATTCGAAAGAACAACCAGCTGCGTCAAGAAATGGAAGAGTCTATGACAGAAGCAATGTCTGATTTTGTATTGGCAAATGCTTCGATCACGGAACCTTTCATCGAAGAATTATTTGTTTTGCCGGCGGAAAACGTTGATTTGTCTATCGTAGACAAAAATATCATGAGTGTAAAAGTACCTGTGATGAATTTTGAATATGATGAACAGCTGACAGACACACCTTTGGAATACGGGTATTTGAATTCCAGTGCCGAACTGGATCGGTCAATCGATCGGTTTACTACCCTGCTTCCAAAACTTTTGGAACTGACAGAAATCGAAAAAACTTGTCAACTGATGGCGAGTGAAATCGAAAAGACACGTCGGCGAGTCAATGCATTAGAATATATGACGATCCCTCAATTAGAAGAAACGATCTATTATATTCGTATGAAGCTGGAAGAAAACGAGCGCGCAGAAGTAACAAGGTTGATCAAAGTAAAAAATATGGGTACCACTGACTAAGTGGTATCCTTTTTTAAAAGAGGAAAACGATGATTAAACAAAGCAAACAAATAAAGAAACGCTTGCCGGCTGTTCAGCTTCTCGCATTAGGATTTTTTCTCCTGATTTTAGTTGGCGGCGGCCTACTTACCCTACCATTTTTTAGTAATAGTGGGCATGGGACAAATTTTATCGATGCACTTTTCACTGCAACTTCTGCTGTCTGTGTAACGGGATTGACAACATTGAATACAGCAGAGCATTGGAACAGTGCTGGTCAATTTTTGATCATGCTTTTGATTGAGATCGGCGGTCTTGGTTTTATGATGGTTCCGATTCTATGCTTTGCATTGATAAAGAAGAAAGTCAGTCTCAGCACACGTATTATATTAAAAGAAGCGCTGAATCTAGAAGAAGTATCAGGTGTGATGAAGCTCATGCTTTACATCCTGAAATTGGCCTTTGTGATCCAATTGATTGGTACGGTTGCTTTATCTTTTGTATTTGTGCCTGAATTTGGCTGGTTGAAAGGTATCTGGTACAGTTTATTCCATGCAATCTCTAGTTTTTGTAATGCAGGGTTTGATTTGTTAGGAGACAGTTTAGCCAATCACCAGCAAAATGTTTATTTGATCATGGTGGTATCTGCTTTGATCATTTCTGGTGGGTTAGGCTTCATCGTATGGCGTGATTTACTGGAATATCATCAGAAAAAGAAGATGACGATTCATTCAAAAATCGCATTAACCGTTACAGGTACCCTTTTATTAGGCGGATTCGTTGTGTTCTTTTTCACAGAGCGCAATGGGGCAACGCTAGTGGAAGGGAATATGTTTCAACGATTGGCAAACACCTTTTTTATGAGTGTGACACCTAGAACGGCTGGATATTATTCAGTTGATTACCTCCATATGAGCCATGCAGGTCTGATTTTAACGATGTTTTTGATGTACATCGGCGGAACATCTGGGTCGACGGCCGGCGGATTGAAAACAACTACGTTAGGTGTGTTGCTGATCCAGATGCGTTCGATGTTGAAAGGACGTACGAGAGCGGAAGCATTTGGCCGTACCATCCGACAAGGCGCAGTGTTGCGGGCACTTACTTTATTTTTTGTTACGTTGACGTTGTGTGTAGTCGCCATCATGATTTTATCGGTGACTGAAACGATACCTAAAACTTCTGGCATCGAATATATTGCTTTTGAGGTCTTCTCTGCATTTGGTACAGTAGGTCTTACGATGGGATTGACGCCAGACTTGACTGCAATAGGGAAATTGATCATTATAGCGCTTATGTACATTGGACGAGTTGGTGTATTGACTGTGGTCTTCTCTCTGATGACAAAAGCACAAAGAACACAATCAAAATACAAATATCCAGAAGAAAGTGTCATGATTGGATAATTTCATCTTCTGACAGAAACCTAGTGATTTAGTAAAATAAGAAAATAAAATAATTTTTCTTGCTTCTTGGATACTTTAAGTGCAAAATGTTCGTTTATTTTTTGAGGCACTACCCGTTGTTGAACCTCGGGTAGTGCCTCTTTTTTATTGAAAGGAATCAATAAGATTTGATTCCTTTATTTATCAATAGGTTATAATTCATATTTTTTTATTTTTTCTTTTACGATACTTAGTCCAGAAGCTAAAATTTCAAGGTTATTAGAGGATAGGGAAATTCGAACGAATGCATCTGGTTGCGCACGTGTAGTAAAGCGTCTGGAATGATAAAGTCGGATACCGTTAGCAAGAAAGTCATTCTCAATTATCTTAGGGTCAATCTCAGGATCAACTGGAAGAATTCGATAGTAAGGGACACGATTCGTTGGTTTTTCTACTTTGAAAAGAGAATCAAAAAGCTGATTGGCTCTTTTCGTAAGACTTAATTTAGTTTCTAAGATCCTATTTGCTTCATTTGAATGGAGGATTTGAGTGATGACTTCCACATCTAATCCAGAAGTTTTCACATTTATATTAAAAATTGCTTGTTCTATCTTGCTTTGGACATGTACTGGAACTACAAGATAAGCAACTCGCAATCCAGAACAAATAAATTTTGTCATTCCAGCTAAGTAGATTGTTTGGTTAGGTAATAATTTTTGGAAAGGAGGAATGATCGTATGTTGATAGTGAGTTGTTAAAAATGAATGGATATCATCTTCAATAACCCATAGACCTTCTTTTTCAATCACTTCGGCTAATTGCTCTCGTCTTTTGTGAGAGATTTGAAACCCTATAGGATTATTACAAGAAGGCATAAGAAAGACACCATGAATCTTCTTTTTTCTACATTCCTGAATCAATATATCAGGTCGCATTCCTTGCTCGTCAAAATCAATTGGAACGATCTCTAAATGATATAACTGAGCCAATTCAATGAAATTAGCGTATGTATATCGGTCTGTTGCTATTCTATCACCTGGAGAGAAAAGTGCAGAAAGTGTGATAGCCAATCCATTTTGAACACCGGAAACAATAGATAGAGATTCTAAGGACGGAATGACTCCTTGAGTTTCTAACCAATTTGCTGCAGTAGTCAATTGAAAATTTGTGCCTTTGGGATCTTGGTAATTAAGCAAACCAACAAGATTTGGGTTATTACTAGTTGATTGAATAAACGGGACAACGAATTTATTACATTCTTCAAAAGAACTAACCAGACCAAAATCAATGATATGTTCGGTTACTTCATTGGTAGAGATGGTGATGGACTCAAAGACATTGGGAGAAATAAATGTGCCACTTCCAATATTCGTATACAGCAAACCTTTCTCAATTCCATATTTATAAGCCTTGCCAACGGTAGTAAAATTTAAATCTAAATAATCAGCTAGCTCTCTTTGGGAGGGTAACTGAGTGTTTTTCTGTAATTTATTCTTTAAAATATCTTGTTCTAATTGTTGAATCAACGATCGATAATAAGGACGCTTCAATTTTTGTTTGTCTGGTCGCCAAGTTAACGGGTAATTGTCATAAGAATTAATAGGCATTTTCTCCACTCCTTAAAATTGTATACCATACAATTTTACCATTGATTGTATTGATTTTAGAAGTTAATCTTTTGTGAGGAGGGAATTGTCTATGAAAATTATTAATTTTGAGGAAGTAGTAGCTTCTTTTAGTTTTGAAGAAGCGATTCAAGTAATGAAAAAATGTTTTTTTGATTATGAAAGTGGTAAAATCAGCCAAAATCCTCGATTGGTGGAAATTTTACCTGACGGAAAAGACAAAAATATGTTTGCGATGATGCCTGCTTATTTGGGGGAGAACAGATATTTTGGAACAAAAGTCATTACCGCTTTTCCGGATAATCATCAGTATCATTTACCTTCTCATTTAGGAGAGATTTTCTTGTTTGATGCTCAAAACGGACTACCCAAAGCATTGATAAACGCAAATGCAGTCACCTGGATTCGAACAGCTGCTGTATCTGCGCTAGCAACTGATTACTTAGCAGATCAGCATGCAGAAACACTTGCTTTAATTGGAACTGGTCAACAAGCATTGTCGCATTTGGCTGCGATTTCTACCATTCGTCGCATCACTACAGTGTTTGTTTACGATATTTTAGAAGAAAGACGAAATGCTTTTATCGCTAATGCTAAAAATCAGTATCCTAAAATGACGTTTATAAATGCAATATCAGTAGAAGATGCAGTACGCTCAGCGGAAATCATTTGTACGTTGACCCCTAGTAAAGAGGCATTTCTTCAAAAAGAGTGGGTAAGGGAAGACGCACATATCAATGCTGTGGGCACGTTTACTCCTGATACAAGAGAGATAAGTACACCATTGATGGAAACTTCTCAAATCTATGTAGATGATTACTCAGCTGCCTTAACAGAAAGCGGAGACCTACTTGTAGCCATGTCAGAAGGAGATTTAGAGGAATCTTGTATTGTTGGTACATTAGGCGAATTAGTTTCTGGGAAAAAAACATTTTACAAAGGAGAATCGAGTCCGACGATTTTCGACGCAGTTGGTCTAGCTGTTGAAGATCTTTGCTGTGCAGAATATATTTATAACAAATTAGAGAGAGGATCTTTAAAATGAACTTAGATTATTACGTAGTTGATGCATTTGCAGATGAGGTGTTCAAAGGAAATCCAGCAGCAGTGTATGTTCTAGAAGAATGGCTGCCAGAAGGTACGATGCAAAAAATTGCCATTGAAAACAATTTATCTGAAACAGCATTTACAGTGAAGAAAAATCAAGGATTTGAGCTTAGATGGTTTACGCCAGATCGAGAAATCGATCTTTGTGGTCACGCGACATTAGCAACAGCATTTGTTTTATTTAACTATTACAAAATACTTGATGAAACGATTAAATTTTCTACTCAAAGCGGTAATCTATTTGTGACAAGAATTGAAGATTATTATTGCATGGATTTTCCTAGTATTATGCCAAAAAAAGTACCAATATTGTCTGAATATGAAGAAGCGATAGGGGCTAAGATTAAAGAAGCCTACTTAGCACGTGATTTATTTTTCGTATTAGAAGATGAAAAAGCGGTGGCTAAATTGCAGCCAGATTTCACAAGTATCAAAAATTTTGATTTAGGAATAGGGGTCATCGTGACAGCAGAAAGTGTACAAGAAGACTTTGTTTCTAGAACCTTCTTTCCAAAATTAACAATCAATGAAGATCCAGTATGTGGATCAGCACATTCTAATCTTATTCCTTATTGGGCAAAAAGAATGAGTAAAACAAAATTGTCAGCTTACCAAATGTCATCAAGGGGCGGGTATCTAGAGTGTGAATTAAAAGAAGATCGTGTGATAATAGGAGGAAAAGCAGTTTTGTTTTCTAAGGGTACCTCGTTTATTTGATTTCTTTCAAATGAACTAAAAATAAATAAGTGTAGAGTGGCAGCCTTATAGCTACAATAGTTGTTAAAAAAAGACGCAAACTTTTTCAATTTAAAGAAAGTTTGCGTCTCATTTTAATTATTGGCGTTTGTTTTTTGTTCAATCAAGAGCAAAATGCCCCCTACTAACTATCCTCGGATGACTTCGATTTTATAACCATCAGGGTCAATGACAAAGTAGTAAGAAGGCGCAGTGCCAGGTAATCCTTTTAAGTCAGTAATTTCAAGACCTGCAGCTTTATGCTGTTCATGTAATTTTTCTAAATCATCAGCTGCAATAGCGATATGACCATAACCATTTCCTAAATCATAGGCACCATGATCGTAGTTATAAGTCAACTCTAATTCATAGTCATCCCCAGGAAGTGTCAAATAAACAAGTGTAAATTTGTTTTCTGGAAAATCACGGCGGCGGCTTTCTTCAAAACCAAATGCCTTTTGATAAAATTCGATTGATGCTTCAAGATCTTTCACTCGAACACATGTGTGAGCCATTTTCATAGATTCATCTCTCCCTTTCCTTTTATTTAATCATAACAAAAAGAAGTAAGGAAATAGTTGATTTGTGCTTGTTCATGAGAAATTTCTCATGTAAAATGGATAGAAAATAAAACTGTTAAGGTGGAAACTATTCATGGATAAACCAGTTTTTGGTGAAAAAAAGCAATTTGCTGATTATCAAACCCGTTATGCAGCGTATATCGTCATAGAAAGAGATCAGCAGATTGCAGTAATCGAGGCTCCAAATGGTGCTTTTTTTCTTCCTGGCGGGGAAATTGAAGGAGATGAGACGAAAGAAGAAGCAATCGTTCGTGAGCTAGTAGAAGAAATGGGGATTGCGGCAGAAATCGCTTTCTATCTGGGAGAAGCAGATGAGTACTTTTACTCGAATTATCGTGCAACTTATTACTATAATCCAGGATATTTCTTTGCTGCTGATTCTTGGAAGCGTATAGGAGAACCCACAGAAAAGACCAATAAAATCTGGTGGGTCAGTCCTCGAGAAGCACTTGAAAAATTGAAACGTGGCAGCCATCGATGGGCAGTCGAGAGATGGGTCGAAAAAAATAAAAAATAAAAACTGAAAGAAAGCGAGTAGACCAGCTTTCTCTCAGTTTTTTATTTATTACAGAACGTATTTTTTGATTGCTTCAGCTACGCCGTGTTCGTCGTTCGATGAAGTGATGACATTTGCTGCTTCTTTGACAAGAGAAACGGCATTTCCCATAGCTACTCCTAGACCAGCATATTCAATCATGGATAAGTCGTTCTCGTTATCCCCGATAGCCATGATTTCATCTTTATCAATACCAAGATGTTGTCCGAGATTCGCAACTGCCGCACCTTTACTTGCCTCTTTATTTAGTACTTCAAAGTAATAGGGTGCACTTTTGACCGTTGTGTATTTATCACGAAAAGTTTGCGGTAAACGTGCAATTGCTGCGTCTAAAATTTCTGGTTCGTCGATCATCATCATTTTGACGATGTTCATGTCTGGTGTCATTTCTTCAGGTGTTCGATATTTTAGCGGCATCTTGACTAAACTTGCTTCGTGGATCGTATAAGCGCTGATATCTCGATTAGGTGTGTAGATCGCTTTGTCATCAATCGAATGGAGATGACTGCCAACACGGCGTGCCATCACTTCGATCTCTAGAAAATCTTCATGAGTCAGACCGTGACGGGCAATGATTTTACCTGTTTTTGTTTGTTGTACGAGTGCCCCATTATAAGTAATAACGTAATCATTATCTTGAAAAAGGTCCAGCTCATTTAACTGTTCTTGGACACCTGGTAAGGGGCGACCAGTACATAAAACGATTGAGACCCCTTTTGCAACAGCAGCGGCAATCGCTTCTTTTACTTCTTTTGTTACTTCTCTTTTCTCATTTAATAAAGTACCATCGATGTCGATAGCGACTAGTTTGATAGCCATAATTTCCTCCAATATATTTCAGTTTATTTCAATCAATGCGCCATTACGGATATGGCTGGCAAATTCTTGATAAGTTTCATCAAATAAATCATAATGATCACGCAAGGATGGGTCAACCATTTCTTTTGGAAAGAAAAATCGCTCATCCCCTTGTTCTTGTCCCGCTAAAGCGGCAACAAGCTGACTAACCTGTGATAATTCTATCAAAGTTCCGTCATTTCGCAAAATCTCGATTTGCGTACGATGTCTGCCTTGTTCTGGGCGATAAAAATCATAAGGCAGATCGTAGCTAGAGTTGACAGCAGTGTAATAAACAGGGTTATAGCCAACCTTTTCTACTAACAAAGTGAGTTTTTGAATCAAATTTGAATCTCGGTTGCCAGAAAAAGTGGCGGATTTCAGTGGTTTACGATTCAAAAAACGTTTAGCTAAATCATTTAAAATAGGATCAGCAGATTCAGACCATTGAGTAAAGTAAGTACCCAAGACCCCATCATCAAGTTTGAGGTATTCTTCTAAAGTAAAGCTTCCGTCAAGAAATGGCAAGAGTAGTTGAGAGTGTAGTTCAAAACTGCTGGCATCTTCTTGATACAACTCGTGCGCGCGATGAAGCAGATGCTCCAAGATCACTTCCATACCACGGGAAACAGGATGGAAGTACACTTGCACATACATTTGATATCGGCTAACGATATAATCTTCCACTGCATGCATGCCGCTCATGGAAAAGGCGATCCCGCCTTCATATGGACGAATCACACGTAATATTCGGGTAAGGTCAAATGTTCCATACTCCGTTCCAGTGAAATAAGCATCCCGAAGCAAATAGTCCATTCGATCTGCATCGATCTGGCTGGAAATCATTTGGACAACTTGCGGATTAGGGTAGGTTTTTTGGATCACGCTCGCTACTTTTTCAGGAAAACCTTCTTCTACTCGGTTAAGGATCTGATACACCTCTGTTTCTGGAGAAGTGATAATCTCTACAGTGATAGCCTCGTGATTCGTATGGAAGATATGCTCGAATGTATGAGAGTAAGGACCGTGACCGACATCATGCAATAGTGCCGCACATAAAGTTACTAGCCGTTCCTGATCATCCCAGCCTTCGTTGCCTATCTTTTCTTTTGGAAAATTTCGAGAAAAGATATCGCAAATTCGTCTTGAAATCTCATAAACACCTAATGAATGGGTAAAACGGCTATGTTCTGCTCCGTGAAAAGTGAAAGAAGCAGTGCCTAATTGTTTGATTCGTCGCAGACGTTGGACTTCTTTCGAATTGATCAAATCTAAGATTACTTGATGCTGGACATGGATATAGTTATGGACTGGGTCACGAAAAACTTTCTCCATAGGCAGCATTTGATATTTATAAGGGGTTGTCATATTGTAGCTCCTTTATGTTATTGCGTTGTTCCATTCTCTGGATTTGGTTGTTCCATTGCTCCAACTGGATTTCTTTTTTTAGCCAGTCGGTAGAATCCAGTAAATCACTTGCAGAATACAGCTTTTCAAAAGCTTTTGCAAATGATTCTTTGACTTCTTCTACGAGAAGGGGATGGTCAAGCAGTTCTTCAAGTGTTGCCATTGTGGCAGGATCAACTGCAGGATAGCCATTTGTACCAAAGCCTTCTTTTAAAGCAGATTGATAAAACCGTTTCATGACTTGCCCGCGCTTTTCCTGATTACCGTTGACACTTAAGTACATCATAACAGAAATCCCATTTTTGATGCGACGCTGAGCGATGCCGGCAAATTTTTTGCCATGTATGCTTAAATCATAAGTTCCAGGACAATAAGAATGGGTGATTTCGAATGCTTGAATCGGTGCCTTCGGAAAGGCGTATTTAGTCAATCGAAGCATTTGCTCGTAAGCTTCATCGATGGTTATTTTTTTTTTGTCATTCTGGGGGAAAATCAAAGAAATATTCAAAATCCCTTCGTCTGATACGATTCCTAATCCACCTGAGTTTCTGATTACCGGAGCATAACCTGCATCTTTCAGTATTTGGATCCCGTCTCTAAGAAAAGGTGTCCGAACATCTTTCATACCTAAGATGACGGTGCAGTCATATTGCCAGAAATGCAAAAAGATCTGCTGGTGTTCTTTGGAATATTCCGTTAATATATCTGTTAATGCGAAAGGGGAAAAGTCGTTTTTTCGATAAATGTGCTGATCTAGTCGAATCGCAGGGTTCATTCAACCGGCTCCTTTTTATAAATTCATATTTTCTACAATATTATACTCTAAATTCAAGGAGTTGTTTTGGAAAAAAGGTTTTCTGTAAAAATGGACAAGTTGGTTGACAAAACAAAAGAAACTAGGAACAATGTAGCTATGAGAAGTAAAGGAGAATGAAGAATGGAATTATCACAAGGAACACCGATTTCGATCAAATTGCGTACAAAAGTGAAACAACAAGGGGAAGTGCAAGATTTTTATTTTGATTTGAAAGGGCAAATGGTGACGATTGGCGATACGCTGTACATACGGTATAAAGAGATGCAGGAGGAAACAGGCGATGAAATCCCTGTAACGATCAAATTAGTTCCAGATGGTCATGTACAGCTGATCCGTGCAGGAGAAATGCGAATGCGTTTGAAATTTGGTTATAAAGAACGGTTAGAAACAGCCTACCGAACACCATACGGTATGATCCAGATTGCTACCTTTACGAAAGAACTGCATGTAAGTTTGAAAGACCGTCCCACAGCAGGAAAGGTTCGGATCGATTATGATTTGTTCATGGGACTAGAAAAAATCGGCGAATATTATTTGACATTGGATTTTACAGCGTAAATATAAAAGAAAAGTTTGATTTTTTGTGTCTGATTTTGTATGATAAGGAGTAGACTGTGAAAGGACGTGTCCTGATTGGAAATTAGTGTATTTGAAGGTGCAAACAAAAGCGAATTATCAATGATCGAAGTAGCACACGCGATCTTAGAACAACGTGGCGATGTCATGGATTTTTCTGATTTAGCCAACCAAATCCAAAACTATCTTGGCAAATCAGACAGTGAAATTCGTGATTCACTCGCACAATTTTATACTGACTTGAATATTGACGGCAGCTTTATCTCATTAGGGGATAATCGTTGGGGTTTGCGTTCATGGTATGCTATCGATTCGATCGATGAAGAAGTAAACCATGGAATGGACGAAGAGGATGAAGATACTCCGCGTCGCCGTAAACGCAAGAAAGTCAACGCCTTTATCAATGATGATGAAGACGCGATCGATTACAATGACGATGACCCAGAAGATACAGATCTGACAGAAGAAGACGACGATGATCTGTTTGATGACGATGATGATGAAGATGAAGAAATCGCTGCTTATAATTCTGACTTGCAAGAAATTGGAGCAGATGACCCAACAGATGATGAAGAAGACTTGCCTGGGAATATCGAAGAAGATTTAAGTATCATAGACGAAGACGATGATGATGAAGACTATGAAGAGGAAGAATTTTCTGACTCTGAAAAAGAATAAACATCATTTACTGTAGAGGCTGTGACGGAAGTGGTCAACTTCAAGAAATTTCCACTTATTTCCGAAGAAGCTACTTCTAGAACACCGTGTATCAGAGGTTACAACAGAGACGTTGAAGCTATCAGAATAAGAAGGTGTGACATGATTTTTGTCACACCTTCTTTTTTGTATATAAAAATTCAAAGTAAATACATAAAAAATAAAATAATTGAAACTTTTAGCGTACCTTGTACGTCATATTAAGTGAGGCGGAAAGGAGTGGAGAATGATTTTTACTGGATATAAGAAAAAACGGCAGATTGAAAAATACCGTCACCTGCTGAATGGACTCATCGAAACTGATTATCAAAAAATGTTCCGTATCACGATGAATTACGTACATGATAAAGAAGAGGCCTTGGATGTGATGCAAGATAGTTTCCATAAAGCACTGAAGTATTTTGAAAAAGAAAAAGAAATCGAGCATTTTAATGCATGGTTTTACCGGATATTGATCCGCACGGCATTAGATAGTTGGCGCAAACAAAAAAGGACACCTGTTGACTTATTTGAAATTCAAGATATCCCGCAGCAATTACCTTTAGAAACTTCCGTTGCAGAACTCTATATGATTTTAGATAAAATAGACAGTCCGGAAAAAGAGATTCTGATCCTTTACTTTTTTGAAGGATTTCGTTTGAAAGAAATTGCGACTATCTTAGATATGAACGAAAACACAGTTAAAACAAAAATGTATCGTTCACTGAATGTTTTACGTCAAATCCTAGAATGAAGGAGAGAAGACCGCTATGTATTCCCAAAAAGAAAAGTTAAAAAAACTAAAGAAAACTTATAAAGAACAAGAAATTCCAAAAGGGCTTCAAGAGGAGATCCGTCACCGTTTTCTTATCGAAGAGCAATCATTCATAAAAGCAAGACGGAGAAAAAGACGCCTCCAAGGGTTCGTAGTATCTTTGGCTATCGTGATGATTACAACAAGTAGTCTCCTTTTTAATAGTCAAGTTCGAAGCTTTGCAGAAGACTTGCCCATTTTAGGATCAGTCATTGAATTGATCTTAGGCGAACGTTTTACTGATCAATCTGAAAAAATCGATATTCAAGTACCGAAGATCCATACTCAAAATGAGAAAGAAAACAAAACGATTCATGGATTAAACCAAAAATACTTTCACGAAGGACAAGCAGATTTCAAAAAAGCTGAAAAAGAATATGGAAATCTTGAAACGGATCATTACCAAGTTCTGGGTGATTATCAGAAAATCGTAGACGATGACCGGTTTCTTGTGATCGAAAGACAGATTACCCAAACAGCAGCGGATAGCCACGTTGAAAAAAGATACGACACGATCGACAAGAAAAACAGTGTCCAGCTCTCACTTCCGCTGTTATTCAAAGATGACACCTATCTATCTGTTTTGACAAAAGAAGTCAAGCGGCAAATGGCCGAACAAGTCAAGGAAGATCCGTCTAAGTACTATTGGACTGAACAAGATATTCAAGAAGGAACGATAGAAAAACCAACACTTGTTACACCAACACGAAGTTTTTATTTGAATAAGGAGCATCAATTAGTTCTGACTTTTTCTCAATATGAAATTGCTCCTGGTTACATGGGAACACCAGAATTCGTCATTCCCAAGTTCGTGACAAAAACGATTTTGGCATCGGAAGATTATTTGGATTATTAGGCGAGAAGTAGTTGCGACTAGCAGTTTCAATTTTTACAGTTATTTTCAAGTAAGTAATTAAGAAGAGAAAAAGAGAAAGAAGAGATATAGTGAAAAGAAATTACTTAGTTATCAGTATCATTGCTTTATCCGTGCTTTTATTTTTCGAAGTCACTTCGGTCGCCTCCTTGATCAGCGAAGAGAAAGGAAAAGT
The DNA here is from genome assembly GCF_003112495.1 of Enterococcus sp. H57. NCBI lineage: Bacteria > Bacillati > Bacillota > Bacilli > Lactobacillales > Enterococcaceae > Enterococcus > Enterococcus sp. H57. The sequence continues at coordinate 107,458 of NZ_BEHC01000056.1, read as the reverse complement.
AACTTCATCGGAACGCTCATCACAATCTTTCAAACAATCAGAACAATCAACGAATAAAAACAAGTCGACTGAAACAGCTAGCGTCAACGAATCCACTCAAGAATCAGTGAAATCAACACAAAGTCAATCAACTGAACCAGAACCAACACAAGAAAGTACAGAAGCTGTCCAAGATCCGACTGTCAAAAGTATTGCCATCAGTTTTGATGATGGACCAGGAGCAGCGACAACACCACAGCTTTTGCAAATACTTAAAGAAAAAAACGTGCATGCTACTTTTTTCGTTTTAGGAGAAAATACGGCGCAACATCCTGAATTTGTGAAGCAGACAGCTGAAGCAGGACACGAGATCGGCAATCACACGTATGATCATCAGGATCTGGCGACGCTTTCTGCCCAGTCGATTACGGAGGAAGTGACAAAAACAGACACTGAGATCAAAAAAGCCACTGGTAAAACCCCCACTTTCGTTCGTCCGCCCTATGGTTCGATCACAAGTGTAGGAGCAAGTGTTATCCAGCGGCCAATCATCGAATGGTCGGTCGATTCAGAAGATTGGAAGACAAGAAATCCTGATTTGATTTTGCAGAAGATCCAAGCAACAGTATACGATGGTGCAATTATTTTATTCCATGATATTTATCCTGAAACGATTCGTGCCGTTCCTCAAGTGATCGATTATCTGCAAGAGCAAGGGTATCGCATCACGACAGTGGGCGATTTATTAGGGCATCCAACGACTGTCGAGAACTATTATGGCAGAAACGATCATCGGCCAGTCCAGTAAGTGAGACAAGTATCTTTAATAAATAACACATTTGAATAAGTAGTTGAACACATAACTACCTTACTTGCAAAGGCTTAACAATATCTATACAGATACAACAAAAAACTGTCCACCAATTTTCTTTGGCGGACAGTTTTCACTTAAAAATAAAGAAGCAACTATTCGTAAATTATGCTAAAATAGCAGTAGAACGCGTCCTGAGGGAATCGAACCCTAATACTTGTACACATTCAAGGTATGTCAGCATACAATAGGAGTGATATTATGTTGAAGGTTGCTATCTGCGATGATGAACCTGGCATTGCTAACTATGTAGGTAATTTGTTGCAAAATTATGATCCAGATTTATTTGAACCTTATGTATATTATGATCCGTCAAAGTTGATCAAACAAATGGATCAATTAAATTTTGATATGTATATTTTAGATATTGAATTTCCAGGAAAGAATGGAATAGAGGTAGCAGATTTTATTCGGCAAAATGATTTCAATGTTCCGATTATTTTTTTAACGAGTTATCGAGAATATATGGAAAAAGTCTTTAAATTACATACGTTTGATTATATTTTGAAGCCGTTGGAACAGAACTACTTTTTCCAAGTAATTGAAAGGGCTATCAAATATTTAGGAGTTTTAAATAATAAATTTGAGTTTTCCTATAGAAAAACGGATTATCGAATCGCGTTAAATGACATTTTGTTTTTTGAAAAAAATAGACGTCAAGTATTCATCAATATGACATCTCAAAACAAATATGTAGCAAATATGTCAACTTCGGAGATCATTGCTAAGTTGCCATCAACATTTGTTCAAACACATACTTCATTTATTATAAATATGGAGCATATAAGAGAAATAGGAAAAAACTATGTTCGATTAAGCAATTGCGAAAATACCATTGAATTGCCTATAAGCAGAAAGTTTAAAGCAGACGCTCTAACAAAGATACTTATGCGAAAGAGAGATTCATTCTAATGGAAGATGCTTTACTTCGAAATATTAGTCTAATAATGTACGTTTTTTTGCTCAATTATTTTTTCTCTGGAGTGGCAGTAAAAAAAAGTAAGACTTTCTTGATAAATTTAATTATTTGTACGATTATTTTATTCAATTTCCTTTCGAATCTTTTTTTACAGTTTGAATATTTACCTTATATTAATATTTTCTTGAGTCTTTTTATAATTGCGAGTATTGCGAAGAAATATTTTTTATCAGATAGTGAGATTTTCTTTTGGATGTTGTTTCTACTAGCAGTTAATTTTATCTGCGAATCGGTTTCAGTCAAATTGATTCAGTTAGTAATTTTGAATCAGTTAGAAAATACAATTACTCATTATTCGATCCTATTTAGCACTAGTCTCACGTTGCTTATCGAAATTTTATTTTTCTTTGGCATGCGACTATTCCTTTCACGAAAAGAAACGCTACATAATCAAATTAATACTATATCTCTCTTAACAATGAATTCAATTCCGATTATTTCAAGTATCATACTTTTCGGGTTTCTTATGTCAGAAGTAAACATGGCCATCAATAGAAGGATAATAGATGTTTTTATAACGATGGGAATTGTAATCATGAATATTTGTGTTTTATACCTTTACCACAGTATTTCTTTTCATCAAGCATATATCAATCAAATCTCTCTAGAGAAGAAGGCGCTTGAATCAGAAATAAAATATGTGGAGGAAATTAAAAAGAGCCAAGATAATCTGAAACAAATTAGACACGATTTGCGAAATCATTTTTTAGTTCTATCTGGGCTGTTAGAAAATGAAGATATTTCTTCAGCCAAGAAATATCTGAGGAAGACGATGAAACAACAAGAAACGATTACTGACTTTTATACTTCAGATCCCATCTTGAATTATATTTTAAATGAGAAACTGACTATAGCAGAACAATCGGAAATTCAGGTCAATACATCGATTTTTATATCAGAAAATGTAAAAATTGATCATGATATTATAGCAATCATTGTGGGAAACCTAATGGATAATGCGATCGAAGCATGCACTCGAAATAACGGAAAAGGCAAAGATATCACCGTGATTATTAAGCAGTTTAAAAGTGATCTTTTCATAGAGATAAATAATGCTTATTTAGTCAATGAGAGATATACAAGAAAGGAAAGACAGAGTGCTGGTATAGGTATAAAAAGTATAAGATCTTTAGTCGAGAAAAATGGTGGAATCTATCATTCTTGGACTGAAGCTGATAGATACTTTGCAAGCATCGTATTGTTTGACGTTTATGAATAGAGACTACAGAATTTAAAAGTTAGTCTGTCTGGTTTTCCATTATTGGAATTTAAAGTATTTCTGTTTTTTCTATGCGTTGTGTAAAGGTGATCAGTGTCATTCCAATAATCAGAGCGATAAAAACTGACAGTATAAATGTTAATATTGTGTAATTCAATGCACCTAAAACGACAATATTTGAAACACCTATAATGTTTATAACAGCAGTGATAGAGGTGGTTTTATATAATTCAGCTATTTCAATTCTTCTCAAAATCTTCAATTCCTCCGTGATAGTGCTCTTAATGACAATGCGCCGGTGATGATTAACCAAATACTAACTGTTAGGATATTTTTTAGTTGAATAAATCCAGAGCCAAAAAAAGAAGTACGAATCAAATTGGCTGTTGGGACAAAAGGTAAGAAATCATATATTATTTTTGTCCATTCAGGCAGTCTATCGGCCGGATAAGTAATCGGTGAAAATAGTAACCCGCCAATCATGATGATTTGTGTCATTAAAGACACTCCGTTAGCGGGCAGCCAGTAAGCAATACAAAATCCGATAGAAATCATCGACATTTGAGTTAAAATCAATAAAGCGACAGACAAGACAGAAAAATGAATCGCTAGACCAAATTTTAGGGATGAAGCAAGAAAAGACATCAGGATTCCTGGTAAAGAAGCGAATCCCCAGATAATAAAATCAGCCAATAGGAGATTGAATCGGGAAATGGGCAGTGTTCTTTGATAAGAAACGATCCCATTTTGCTTAGCAGTGCTTACTATCTGTGCCGATAAGACGCACCCAACAGCAATAATCCCAAGTACTATTGCACCAGAGGATAAATAAACAGCGGTTGTATCATCCATTGTAGGAATTAAAAAAGTAAGTCCGTAAACAATTGCTAATGATAGTAGCAGTTGGGCCACTGTAAAGACTGGCAAAAGTACCTTGTATCTTACTAGACTCCATCTAAGTAAAGCGTATAATTGAAATAATCGACTATCGGAAGGGCGTGAATAGGAATCGTAGCTTTGCTTATTTTTCATTCGTTAATCCTCCGTATGTGTTTTCTAATGTTTGAGGTGATAAGCTATAGTTCGTTACTTCTCTTGATGAAATCTTTTCATTAATCCATATCATTGCATCAACTACTTGTTCTTGTGACAAAGTGATATCGTAACGTAACTCACCCTTTTGTAAGATACAGCCGATATTTCTAGGTAATTCTTGCATTTCAAATTCCTTCTCAGAGAATAGTACAAGGTGCATTTGGATCAACGTTTTTTCTAACGATTTGCGAACATACGCATCTTTAATTAAAGTTCCCTTATCAAAGAGTAGATATCTATCTGCATATTGATCTACTTCGAGTAAATTGTGAGTTACCACAATTACAATGTGTCCTTTTTGAGCCAATTTTCTTAACGAATTTCAAATGATTTTTCTTCTTATCGGATCAACATCATTTGTAGGTTCATCAAGCAGTAAGATTGGTGGAGGGGCAACAATAGACATGGCAAATGAAGTAAGCCTTTGCAATCCACCTGATAGTTTCTGCCCTTGTACATGTGACCATTTCGAAATTTTAAGTTCTTGCATAATCTCTATAACATGAGTCTGGGTATCAGATTTATTAAATCCTCGTATCCTTAAAATAGCTTCAATAGACTGTTGCATGGTAACCCCATCTAATGGTGCATGAAATTGGGGCATCATTGCTGCAAATTGCCTAGCCATTTTCCAGTTTTTATCTAAAGAGTGGCCTTGAAAAGTAATACTACCGGAAGTAGGTTTTGTTACGCCTATGATTTGATTTAAGAAAGTTGTTTTTCCTGCACCGTTGTGTCCAGTTACAGCAACAATTTCTCCAGGGGAAAAAACGATAGTTATATTTTTATTGGCAAAATTACTACTATTTTTATATTTTTTTGAAAGAGAATGGATACTTAAATGATTGTTCATAGTAAAATCACGTCCTAAAGTAGTTGATTGTTGGTATTAACCACACTAAAAGAATGAATATATCTGCACCCATTCCTAGAGCAAGGATTAATTTCGAATGGCAAGTCTTGTTATCAAACAAAAAAGGATCATCCCTAACCATATTTAAAGTTAAACGTATGTCAGTTATACTGTAGACTCGAAATTGCCAAGCATTAAGATTGTCGAATCAATGTTTTATCACCAAATTCGATAAATTAATAATAAAACAAAAATACGTTCAAAAATCTAAATGATACAATTAACCAAGTAGCTGTAATATTTAACCTTATTCAAATTTTAGTGTATAAACAAGATGATTTGACATGAAAATAAAGTTATTCATACAAAAGAGATGAATCAACAAAAAATTAGAAGTATTAGAATATGTCCATAAACAAAAGGGATAAAAATCAATTATATGTACATTTTATGTTGGAGTGAATAGATTCTGGTGATTTAGTCGAAATGTGATTGATAAGTGGTTAGATGAACAGGTATAATAGGTGCGTATCTACTTTAGCATGTTGTCATGGAAGACATTCAAACATCAGCATTTCAAAAATAAAAGTGACTTGCGCAGCGTTGAGGATAGGAATTAACGGGTAGGCAAATTTTAGGAAAAGCAAAAAAAAGACACTTTCCGTCTCTGGTAGAAAGTGTCGTGAATCCTGCTATAAAAAAATAGAACGCGTCCTGAGGGAATCGAACCCCCGTCTCAAGAACCGGAATCTTACGTGATATCCACTACACTAAGGACGCAAGCACTGGGATAATTGTAACTAAACAGATAAAAAATTACAAGGGGATTGGACAAAAAAATGAAATTTGAGCAAAATTTTTCACAAAAACAGCAGCAGACACAGAAACTAGCCATGACGCAACAGTTGCAGCAGTCCATCCAAGTTTTACAATATAACAGTGAAGAGCTGTTGGCATTCGTTGAGAACCAAGCAATGGAAAATCCATTGGTGGAAGTTGTTGAGCCGGAATGGCAGCCAGATTACATAAAAGCTTCTTCATCTTCTTATGAAGGAGAAGAGACAAATTACCTAAATCAGATTCCTGATACAAAAGGGTCTTTATTTGATTCATTGATCGAACAAGTCCATTTGAATTATCGAGATACTTTTTTAAGGAAAATCGTTCTTTATCTTGTAGAATACATCGATTTGAACGGATTTTTGACGATTAGTTTAGAGGAAGCTGGAAAAGAGATCGGAGCGACGCCTATCCAAATGCTCGATGCGTTGACACTGATCCAGCAATTAGAACCAGCTGGAGTAGGTGCACGTAGTTTGCAAGAATGTCTCATGCTTCAAACGGAACGGGATGATTATGCGCCGGAACTAGCTTATATCGTGCTAGAAGAATGTTTTGAGCAATTGGTGGAGCGAAAATGGAAAGAGATTGCGCAGCGTTTTTCTGTTGATTTACATGCTGTTCAGCAAATATTCGACTATTTGCAAACATTGAGCCCAAGTCCTGGACGAATTTTCGACCGTAGTAGCGAATTGTACATTATTCCTGATGTCCGGGTATTAGTGGACGATGAAAATGTACAAGTCATCTCAAACCGAAAAAACCAGCCGAATATCCGATTCCAAGAGACCTACTTCAAGCAAATGTCACAACAAGCAGATAAAGAAACTGAAAATTATTTAAAAGAACGGAAACAGGAATTCGAATGGTTGAAGAAAACGATCCTCCAACGCGGGGATACAATTTTGCGGGTTGCTCAAGTCATTGTTTCTCGACAAAAAGCTTTCTTTATCGACAAGGGGCGGCCAATCAAACCTCTTACGTTAAAGGAAGTTGCAGCTGAGATAGATGTGCATGAATCTACGGTCAGTCGAGCAGTCAACGGGAAATATTTGGAAACAGATTTCGGTGTATTTGAGTTAAAGAAATTTTTCACTGCAAGAATCCCTACTAACGGTGCAGAACAGACAGAAGACCTTTCGGCAGATACTGCGAAGAAAAAGTTGCAGGAATTAGTTGATCAAGAAGACAAAAGCAAGCCGTTGTCGGACCAGAAATTGGTTGAATTGCTGAAAAAAGATGAGATAGCGATCTCAAGGCGAACGGTAGCAAAATACCGTGATTTATTAGGAATCCCAAGTTCATCAAAAAGAAAACGTTATGATAACTGATCATCCAAAAGATCAGAAAAAGTATTTTGCTTTTTCTGATCTTTTTAGTTGAAAAACGAAAGAAAAACTGTTAGACTAACAGTCGTGAGGTTGAGATTTCCCTTTATTGATGTGAAATTTGAAAAGTTAATTTCTTTTTTTATCGTATATGGGTCGTTTTAAGTCTACATTGGACGTGAAGTGTCCAACTAAGGAGATCGCTATGCTAGATGAAATAAAAATGATTGAATCTGTTGCACCAGATATTATCGAAGTGTTGCAAGAACGCTATAAAATTTTACGAAATATCTATTGGATGCAGCCGATTGGACGTCGAAGTTTATCGGAAAGTATGGGGATAACAGAACGAGTATTGCGAACAGAAACAGACCTTTTGAAAAATCTGAATTTGATCGATACCTCAAAAAGCGGTATGACGCTGACAACTAAGGGCGAAGAAGTTTATCAAAGTCTTGAAAACTTCATGGATCAGCTTTTAGGTACGCATCAAACCGAACAACAGTTGGCAGAATATTTTGGTAATCAGCGCTGTATCGTTGTTTCAGGAAACAGCGAAGAGCAAACCAAAGTGGCTGATGCATTCGGCGAAGCGCTGAGTGAAGCCTTAGACCGACTGCTTCCGGAAGGCGAGAATATCATCGCTGTGATGGGAGGAACCACCATGGCAGTTGTAGCAGAACAATTGTCTAATCTGGAAAATAAAAAACGGCATAACTTGTTTGTCCCTGCAAGAGGCGGGATTGGTGAAGCGATAACTGTACAGGCAAATTCTGTCAGTGCAAGAATGGCTGCTAAAGCAAATGGAAACCACCGTGCACTTTATGTTCCGGAACAATTAAGTCTGGCAACTTACAATTCTTTACTCAATGAGCCATCTATCCAAGAAGTCTTAAACTTGATTAGTGAGGCGAATTGTGTTATTCATAGTATTGGGCGTGCATTACACATGGCAGCACGTCGAAAGATGACTGAAAAAGAATTAGTCATGCTGAAACAAGCAAATGCTGTAGCGGAATCCTTTGGCTACTTTTTCAATGAAAAAGGCGAAGTTGTTTATAAGGTCCCTAGAATCGGCATAGAATTGCAAGATTTGGCGAAAGTCCCGATCATCATGGCGATAGCGGGCGGAAAATCAAAAGCCAAAGCAATTCGAGCTTATATGAAAAATGCACCAAAACAAACGTGGCTCATCACTGATGAAGCTGCTGCAAACGAGATTTTAAAAGGGGTAACCCTTTAAAATAAATATTTTTTTGATTTTCATAAGGAGGAAATCTTAAATGACAGTTAAAGTAGGTATTAATGGTTTTGGACGTATTGGACGTCTAGCATTCCGTCGTATCCAAGATGTAGATGGAATCGAAGTAGTAGCAATCAACGACTTGACAGATGCTAAAATGTTGGCACACTTGTTAAAATACGACACAACTCAAGGACGTTTCAACGGAACAGTTGAAGTTCATGAAGGTTCATTCAACGTAAACGGAAAAGAAGTTAAAGTATTAGCTAACCGCAACCCAGAAGAATTACCATGGGGCGAACTAGGCGTAGATATCGTTCTAGAATGTACTGGTTTCTTCACTTCTAAATCAGCAGCTGAAAAACATTTAACAGCTGGTGCTAAACGCGTTGTTATCTCTGCTCCTGGCGGAAACGATGTTCCAACAATCGTTTATAACACAAACCACGAAACATTAACTGGTAAAGAAACAGTTATCTCAGGTGCTTCATGTACAACTAACTGTTTAGCTCCTATGGCTAAAACACTGAACGACAAATTTGGTGTTGTTGAAGGATTAATGACAACTATCCACGCTTACACAGGTGACCAAATGACTCTAGACGGACCTCATCCTAAAGGTGACTTCCGCCGTGCACGCGCTGCTGCTGCAAACATCGTTCCTAACTCAACAGGTGCTGCTAAAGCTATCGGTTTAGTAATCCCTGAATTGAACGGTAAATTAGACGGAGCTGCTCAACGTGTTCCTGTACCAACAGGCTCATTAACAGAATTAGTAACAGTTCTTGAAAAAGAAGTAACTGTTGACGAAATCAACGCAGCAATGAAAGAAGCTTCAAACGAATCTTACGGATACAACACAGACGAAATCGTTTCTTCAGATATCGTTGGTATGACTTACGGTTCATTATTTGATGCTACACAAACTAAAGTAATGACAGTTGGCGACAAACAATTAGTTAAAACTGTTGCTTGGTACGACAACGAAATGTCATACACTGCACAATTAGTACGTACTTTAGAATACTTCGCTAACTTATAAGATAGACAAACGTACAAGTGTAAATGATAGACATGTACATTTAAAAGCGGGGAAGCAATCGCGCTTCTTCCGCTTTTTTTGATAATAAGTTTATTCAGGAGGAAATAAAATGGCTAAGAAAACAGTGAAAGATATCGATTTAAAAGACAAAAAAGTTCTTGTCCGTGTTGACTTCAATGTTCCTTTGAAAGACGGCGTGATCACTGACGACACTCGTATCAAAGCAGCATTGCCAACAATCAACTACGTTTTAGAACAAGGCGGAAAAGCAATCCTTTTCTCTCACCTTGGACGTGTAAAAACAGAAGAAGATAAAGAAGGAAAATCTTTAGCTCCAGTTGCAAAACGTCTAGGCGAATTATTAGGTAAAGAAGTAACATTCGTACCTGAAACTCGCGGAGAACAATTAGAAGAAGCAATCCGCAACATGAAAGATGGCGACGTTGTCGTATTTGAAAACACACGTTTTGAAGATGTTGATGGTAAAAAAGAAAGCAAAAACGATACAGAGCTAGGTAAATACTGGGCTTCATTAGGTGATGTATTTGTTAACGATGCTTTCGGTACAGCTCACCGTGCGCATGCTTCTAACGTAGGTATCGCTTCAACTGGTATCCCAACAGTTGCTGGATTCTTGATGGAAAAAGAAATCAAGTTCATCGGTGAAGCAGTAGAAGAACCAAAACGCCCAATGATCGCAATCCTTGGTGGCGCAAAAGTTTCTGATAAAATCGGCGTAATCGAAAACTTGATTCCTAAAGCAGACAAAATCTTGATTGGTGGCGGAATGACTTACACATTCTACGAAGCAAAAGGAATCAAGATCGGTAACTCTCTAGTAGAAGCTGACAAAGTAGAACTAGCAAAAGAATTGATCGAAAAAGCAGGCGACAAACTTGTCTTGCCAATCGACAATGTCTGTGCACCAGAATTTTCAAATGATGTAGAAACACAAGTAATCGAAGGAGACATTCCTGACGGTTTGATGGCTTTAGACATCGGCCCAGCATCAGTAAAATTATTTGCTGATACATTACAAGGTGCAAAAACAGTTGTTTGGAACGGACCTATGGGTGTATTTGAAATGAGTAACTTTGCTAAAGGTACAATCGGTGTTTGTGAAGCAATCGCTAACTTAGAAGGCGCAACAACAATCATCGGTGGCGGAGACTCAGCTGCAGCAGCAGAACAATTAGGTTTTGCTGACAAATTCACACACATCTCAACAGGTGGCGGCGCAAGCTTGGAATTGCTTGAAGGTAAAGAATTACCAGGACTAGCAGCAATCAACGATAAATAAACAGCCAAGTTTGCTCTATTCTGACGAGTGATCGATCAAAAGGTGAAGGGAGTTTTCATGACTCCCTAGCCATTTTTCAATAAATTAAGGAGTGTGTTCCTCAATGCGTAAACCTATTATCGCAGGTAACTGGAAAATGAACAAAACTGCATCAGAAGCAAAAGAATTTGCTGAAGCAGTAAAAAACAAAATCCCTTCAAATGACAAGGTTGATTCAGTCATCGGATCTCCTGCATTATTCTTACAAGAATTAATGACATCAGCTGAAGGTACAGAACTAAAAATCTCAGCACAAAACTGCTACTGGGAAAACTCAGGCGCGTTCACTGGTGAAACTTCACCAGCAGCTCTTGCTGATCTAGGTGTTCACTATGTGATCATCGGACATTCAGAACGTCGTGAATATTTCCATGAAACAGACGAAGACATCAATAAAAAAGCAAAAGCTATCTTTGCAAACGGTATGACACCAATCTTATGCTGTGGCGAATCTTTAGAAACATATGAAGCAGGCAAAACTGCTGAATGGATCGAAGGACAAATTACAGCTGGTTTAGCTGACCTTTCAGCTGAACAAGTGTCAAACATGGTGATTGCTTATGAACCAATCTGGGCAATCGGTACTGGTAAATCAGCTGACGCACAAATCGCTGACGAAATTTGTGGTGTTGTACGTCAAACAGTTGAAAAACTTTATGGAAAAGAAGTATCAGAAGCTGTTCGTATCCAATACGGCGGTTCTGTAAAACCAGAAAATATTGCTGAATACATGGCAAAAGAAAATGTTGACGGTGCTTTAGTCGGCGGCGCAAGCTTGCAAGCAGATTCATTCTTGTCATTGTTAGACGCTGTAAAATAATTGGTGAAAATTTGCGAAAAATGCAAGAAATGTTTGCACTAATGAGCAAAATTAACTAAAATCGTATATGAGGGAAATCCCTTAGGAAAAAACAAACTCAAAGGAGAGACAAAACATGTCAATTATTACTGATGTTTACGCTCGCGAGATTTTAGACTCACGTGGTAACCCAACAATCGAAGTAGAAGTATACACAGAAAGCGGAGCTTTTGGCCGCGGAATGGTTCCTTCAGGTGCTTCAACTGGTGAATACGAAGCAGTTGAATTACGTGACGGAGACAAAGCTCGTTATGGCGGTAAAGGTGTAACTAAAGCTGTCGACAACGTAAACAACATCATTGCTGAAGCAATCATTGGCTACGATGTTCGTGACCAAATGGCTATCGACAAAGCTATGATCGCTTTAGACGGAACTCCTAACAAAGGTAAATTAGGTGCGAACGCTATTTTAGGTGTTTCTATCGCTGTTGCACGTGCAGCTGCTGACTACCTAGAAGTACCTTTATACCACTACCTAGGCGGATTCAACACGAAAGTATTGCCAACACCAATGATGAACATCATCAACGGCGGATCACATGCTGATAACTCAATCGACTTCCAAGAATTCATGATCATGCCTGTTGGCGCTCCAACATTCAAAGAAGCTCTACGTATGGGTGCTGAAGTATTCCACGCATTAGCTTCAATCTTGAAAGCTCGCGGATTAGCAACTTCTGTTGGTGACGAAGGTGGATTTGCTCCAAACCTTGGTTCAAATGAAGAAGGTTTCGAAGTAATCATCGAAGCAATCGAAAAAGCTGGCTATGTACCTGGTAAAGACGTTGTTCTTGCTATGGATGCTGCTTCTTCAGAATTCTACGACAAAGAAAAAGGCGTTTACGTACTAGCTGACTCAGGCGAAGGCGAAAAAACAACTGACGAAATGATCAAATTCTACGAAGAATTAGTTTCTAAATATCCAATCATCTCAATCGAAGACGGATTAGACGAAAACGACTGGGACGGATTCAAGAAATTAACTGACGTATTAGGCGACAAAGTTCAATTAGTTGGTGACGACTTGTTCGTAACAAACACTCAAAAATTATCTGAAGGTATCGAAAAAGGAATTGCTAACTCAATCCTTATCAAAGTGAACCAAATCGGTACATTAACAGAAACTTTCGAAGCTATCGAAATGGCTAAAGAAGCTGGCTACACAGCAGTTGTATCTCACCGTTCTGGTGAAACAGAAGATTCAACAATCTCTGATATCGCTGTTGCAACAAATGCTGGTCAAATCAAAACAGGTTCTCTATCACGTACTGACCGTATTGCTAAATACAATCAATTACTACGTATCGAAGACCAACTTGGTGAAGTTGCAGAATACAAAGGTTTGAAATCTTTCTACAACTTGAAAAACAAATAATTCTTTTCTAATGAAGATACATGATCGACCGATTGAAAGATAGACGAGCATGATCACTTAGTTAAGTAATCAGACTCTCTACCTGCTGATTTCAGCAAGTAGAGAGTTTTTTTGTTGTGAAAATCATTTGATGAATAAATCTCTTTTTTAAGAACAGAAAAATCGGGAGAGTACACAAATTATTATAATAACAACTGTTTATTTATATATATCATATAAACCCTATTATATAAATATTCTTATTTATTAAAAATAACTCATAATTTTATTTTTGTAACTGGCTTCTGTATATAATATTTACAAATATCGATACGAGACAATCGTATCGAAAAAAGTCAGTTATCAAGAGATAACATCGTATAGGACCTTTTAAGGATAGAATAATAAGAGAGGAGGAAGCAGTCTTCGTTTCGTTCATATCCTTTTATGCTCGGATAGGATGATTCTCTTCAAAAAGGGGATGGCAATCTTCCTCTTTCGATAAAAATCATTTGAACAGGGAGACAGAAAAATGAAAAAATTTTAGATAATTACGATGGTAAAAATTATAAATATGGGATAACTACAAATATTTTTGGGATGGATCCGACTTACTGTTCTAAAATCGTCTGGCAAGCTTATTGGTATGCTTCAGCTGCTGTGCAGGTAGGAGGAATGTATCAGCCGCTTATTGCTTTGCCATACGATCTTCCTGATTATTTTGATGAAAGAGCGATCCATATCTTAACATGGGAGAATTGATGATGAGAAGGAGGATTTCTAAAAAAAGAAATTACTGTTCTAAGATTTTTATTTCGATAGGTTTACTGTTAGGGGGTACATGGCTCTATCAATTTCCAATCAAGAAACATATAGCTACACGAGCACTGTATCAATTATTAGAGGAGGAATACCAATTAACCGATTATGATATTTTTATTTCAAGAGTGGTGAAAGATACGAAAAGTGGTAGAGGCGGTGTCAGTATTTTTTTCATGGTAAGGAATAGTTTGTATGAATATGAGTATGACTACTCTCTTGAAGAAAATAATTGGCTACGTGGTTATTACGTAAGGAGGGGTAATTATAGATCATGCGATACTCTTATTTTCAATGATGAGGAATAAAATGATTTGACTACAGAAGAACAGTTCAACAAAGTAGCTTCTCTTATTTTTTTACTTGGTTGGATTTACTAGCATAGAGGCAAGATTTTGAACGCCATTTACTTGGAAAAGGGGAATGTGACGCTGCTTTTGTCACGCCCTTTTTTTCTGTGGTCTCTCTTATTTGAAAATCTAGGCGTACTCCAATACAATAAAAAGAAACGGCAAAGGAGAAGATTAGATGAAAAAAGAAGAAAAAATTGCGGTTTTACAAGAGATTATTCGAATAAAATCAGTGAATGGAAACGAAGGCGAAGTAGCAGCTTATTTGAATAAGCTTTTGGAAAAACATGGCATAATAGGAGAACTCGTTTCTTACAGTAATGGTAGAGATAATCTGATTGCTCAATTCCAAAAAGGGCAATCAGGAAAAGTGTTAGGCCTATCTGGTCATATGGATGTCGTGGCGGCGGGGAATGAATCGTCTTGGACCTATGCGCCCTTTGCAGCAGAAATCCATGGGAATCGTTTGTACGGACGTGGTGCTACAGATATGAAGAGTGGCTTGGCGGCAATGGTGATTGCCATGATCGAGCTCAAAGAGTCAGGAAAACCATTTAACGGAACAGTCAAATTATTAGCCACTGTCGGAGAAGAAGTGGGTGAATTAGGTGGGGAACAGCTCACGAAAGCAGGCTATGTGGATGACTTAGATGCCTTGATCATCGGAGAGCCAACTAATTACAGTTTGATGTATACACACATGGGATCAATCAACTATACGGTCATCTCGCACGGAAAAGAAGCGCATAGCTCTATGCCAGACCAAGGCTATAATGCGATCAATCATCTAAATGAATTCATTACGAAAGCAAATGCTGAAATGAATCACCTCGCTGAAACAATCGAGAATCCCGTCTTAGGAAAAACAATCCATAATGTTACGTTGATCAGCGGCGGAAATCAAGTAAACAGCATTCCGAGCCACGCGCAGCTTCAAGGGAACATCCGATCGATTCCTGAATATCCAAATGATAAAATCATTGCATTACTGCAATCAATCGTCAAGGAATTGAATTAAGAGACAGACTACCATTTGGAATTGACGATCGATTACAACAAAATACCTGTCAAAGCAGATCCAGATTCTCCTTTGATTCATTGCATTCAGCAACAATTCAGTCAGCCATTACCTTTAGTTGGAGCGGCAGCAACCACAGATGCAGCCGAATTTACAAAAGCTGACCACTCCTTCGATTTTGTCGTCTTTGGGCCTGGTGTCGTTACTTTGCCTCATCAAGTAGATGAGTATGTCGAGCTCGATAATTATTTAGATATGATCGAAAAATATCAAGCTATTATTTTATCCTACTTAGCGTAAGTTTTTTAATAGATGAAAAACAGAGCCAGATGAGCAACTTTTTGCTCATCTGGCTCTGTTTGTTCATCCTATTTTTCTCTTGGAATATATCAAGCGCTGCGGCAACATAGTGATGACTAATGAAACAACGACGACAGATAGCAGACGGTCAAGGTAGTCTGTGCCTGCCTGTACCAAGATCACACTGATGGTTTGATCGAAACCTAACCCATGTAATAATTGGACGATCATGCTAGACCCTGAGGAAGTGATTCCGCCAAATAACTGAACGGTAATGATCGAAGAGACGATCGTTCCAGGTACAGACAAAATCAAAGCGAGTAATAAGAGTTTCAAACGTTTTTTATCTTTGTCGAGATACCTTGGTAAAATCAATCCAGCCAACAAACCTGTGAGGATTTGGATCGGTGAATAATACAGTGAAAAAATATCTGTAGTCACCCCGCTTAATACACCGCTGGATAGTCCTGTCAACATTCCTGGTATGGGACCAAGTAACGCGCCAGCAAAAATCGTTCCAATAGAGTCTAGATAGACTGGCAAACGAAGCCATAAAGCAATCGTTCCTCCAACATAATTGATCCCAATACACAAAGCCATCATTGTAAGTACGCGAGTTGCCATCTTGTTTTTATTCATTTTGTTAGCCCATCTTTAACCTTTCCAAATCTTTCATAATCGTTTCTTCTTGTGCATTTAAAAGAACGGTTAAAAACTTTTGGAAAAAAAGACGAGTATCTACTTTTGTCATAATTTTACTGTTAGCAGATTTCTGCCAAAATTCATAACGATCAACCAATGTTTGTCCGCGACTTATTCCTTGAGTTTCTACAGCAGTGAAGCTTTTAAAGCCTTCACAGATGGACTCATCGATAAAATAAGCAACAGCTAATGGATCATTGATGACACATCCTAAGATTCTTTCTTGTTTCCAGTGAAAGTCAAAATAAAAACGAGTGATCGCTTTTAGATACTCTCCCTCTTCAGGATTCATTTGGCAGCAATATTCAAGGATAGTCGGTGTCAAGACGATTTCTCTTGTCACATCTAACCCAACCATTTCTATCGGTTGTTTGAGCTTTTCGAATACATAAGAAGCTGCTTCAGGATCACACCAGTAATTGTATTCAGCAACTGGTGAACAGTTACCATGGCTTTTGTAAGTTCCGCCCATTGAGACAAAACGATCCATATGTTTCCCAACAGATGGGCTGTTTTTCAAAGCAGAAGCGATATTGGTCAAAGGCCCCAAAGCAATGACTGATGTATCTGTTTTTTCTTTGAAATAATCAGTCAGAAAATCAACTGCATGGAGCGATTCTGCCTGTTTGGCTAAGACCATCGGGAAATTTGTGTCCCCTAATCCATCCAACCCATGAGTGTCTTGCGCACTAATGAAAGGTTGCTTCAAAGGTTTTTCCATTCCTTGATAAACAGGGATATCTAAACGATCACAGCGCTCCAAACATTTCAGCACATTCTGCGTACCGATATCTACAGGGACATTCCCGCAAACGACGGTAATAGCAACTACTTCGATATCAGGGGATTTGACAGCTAGTGATAAAGCTAAAGTGTCGTCGATCCCTGGATCGCAATCAATAATTACTTTACGCATTATTTCCAATCTCCTTTCTTTAGAGATACTTAGTTTTTTATTCTGGGAAGTTTCCGAACCAGTCCAAGACGAGTGTCTTGTTTATAATGCACGAAATTAGTATACTGGCTTTTATTGTGAATGTAAATGCTCTCTTACAAGTAAATCTATTGAGAAGAACTTTAAGTAAATGATACAATGAAAAAGAAATGGAATTTACGTGTGCCGAAGAAAAAGAATCCTATTGATCGGTATATTGTATAATAAATAGATTATAGTTTGGCAGAAAGCGGCGGGTGTACGATGGTTATTTTTTATTTCATTCTTATTCTGATATTTATAGGAATCAGTTACCATTTTCTTTCTTATTTTTATGCAAAGAAATTAGTAAGAGCGGGGGTACAGAGAGGCTATGACTGGTATGAAGACACTGGGCACCGCTTGATGGATCCTGCTGCAGTCACGTCAGTAGAAAAAAAGCGACAAAAATTAGAAGAAGAGTGTGAAAGCTTCTGGGAACAAGGAATACCGAAAACGATCAAAAGTTATGACGGGTTGAAACTAGCTGGACAGATGTTCCTCCAACCAACTCAGCAGAATAAATGGGTCATTTGTGTACATGATTATCGAAGTACAGGGAAAAGAGATATGTCTCATATAGGTAAAAGATATGCAGAGAAAGGATTCAACGTTCTTATACCCGATTTACGTGCGCATGGAGAAAGTGAAGGAGAAATCATCGGAATGGGATGGCTAGACCGGCTAGATTTAATTGCATGGATCCAACTCATCTTAGATGAACAACCAGATGCATCCATTATTTTGCACGGCGGTTCGATGGGCGCTTCTACGATTATGATGGCAAGTGGTGAAAAGCTTCCATCTGCAGTCAAAGGATTTATCTTAGACAGCGGGTATGTTTCTGTTTATGCGGAATTTCGGTATATGTTAAGTAAAATCACGGTCTTTCCTAAAAAAATGATCATGAGATATGCGAATCACTATGCTCAGAAATACGCAGGTTATTCTTTAAAGCAAGCATCAGCTACAAGACAGCTTGGTAGTAACCATTTGCCTTTGTTAGTCATCCATGGTGAAAGAGATCATTTTGTTCCTACAGAAGCAGCATACACGATTCAAAACGCTACGGCAGGGGATAAAGCATTACTGCTTGTTCCAGAAGCAGAACATTTGGAAGCATCGATGAAAGATCCGAAAACCTATTGGACAGTGATTTTTTCATTTATTGAACAAAGAATAACGATGGATTGATTTTCTCTTCCTTTTTGTAAGCAACACGAGGATAAATAATTGTTTATAGACCATGAGACTGTTAAAATAAGGTAGGAATAAAAAAATATCAGTTATTTGAGGAGTGCGGCATATGGAAATCAAAGAGGAAAAAAATCGTCTTGCCTTTATTCAATGATGAGCAACAAGAAATCGGAGAAATGACATGGTCGGATGCGGGGCCAGACATCATGATCATTGACCATACATTTGTCGATCCAGCATATCGTGGTCAAAAATTAGCTGAAAAGCTAGTGTATACTGGAGTAGAACTAGCAAGACGAGAGGGGAAAAAGATTATCCCTTTATGCCCTTACGCAAAAAAAGAGTTTGAGAAGAAACCAAAGTATCATGACGTCTTACGCCAATCATAATAATAACAGCTGAAAGATTTGCACTTTCAGCTGTTTTTCCATTTATATAGAGTTGTCACGGAGTTTTATCTATGATAAAGTTAAAGAGACGATATCTTTTGGGAAGGAGGCTGCTATATGTATAATTTAATTTTGGGAATCGTGATCGTTTTATCGATTGTTATGGTCATTGCGATTATGATGCAGCCAAGCAAGCAAAATAGTGCAGCGAGTGCATTTACCGGCGGTGCGGATCAACTATTCGGCAAACAAAAAGCTCGCGGCTTTGAAGCTGTCATGCAGCGATCAACTGCAGTCATGGGAGCTGTCTGGATGATCTTATTATTTGTCCTAGCATTTTTATCTTCGAAGTAGTCGAATAAGCCTCTCGCACAACGGCGGGCGGCTTTTTTTATTGCAAAGAGAACGCTTAAGAAGAAGTTATGAAAGAAACTATGGTAAAATGAGGCGAAAGAGGTGAAACGAGTGAAACAATTACCAAAACCCCTTTATGCAAAACATGGAAAACGAGCAGTTTTGCTGCTTCATGCGTACTCAGGAAGTCCAAATGATGTCCGGATGCTCGCACGGTTTTTAGAAAAAGCAGATTATACAGTCTATGCGCCGCTATTTAAAGGACATGGAACGATGGAGCCATATGATATCTTGCAAGAAAAAGCAGAAAGCTGGTGGGCAGATACTAAAAAAGCTATCCATTTTTTACAGTCTGAACAGTTTTCTGATATTGCCGTATTGGGATTATCGATGGGTGGCATCTTTGCTGTACGGGCACTAGAAGAAGAATCAGTAATTGGCGGCGGTTTTTTCTGTTCGCCCCTGTCTCCTGTAGAAACAAACGTGCCTGAAAATTTTGAAAAATATGTACGTCAAGTGCTGAAGATAGCAGGCAAATCAGAAAAAGAAATCAATGAAAAAGCTGTGTCTTACCGCTCGTTAGCTGAACATCAATTAATGGATATACAAGACCAAGCAGCAATCGCAGAAAGTAGACTATCAGATATCCAACAGCCAATATTTTTAGCTCAAGCTGGGAAAGATGAAATGATCGACCCAAATGGTGTATTTGAAACGGCACGCAAATTGAGCCGCCAACGAGTGACACTTCAATGGTATCCTGAAAGCGGTCATGTGATTACAGTTGGCACAGCAAGACGCGAATTAGAAAAAGACGTGTTGGAATTTTTAGAAAAATTACCTTGGAATGAGGAATAAATATGACAAAAGAAACAATAAAAGAGAAAATTCTCTTTTTCATGGAAAGCAGTCGCAAACGTAGTTTTTCTATGGAAGAAATCGCTGAAGGTCTAGGCTTTCAAAAAAGCGATGATTTTAAATTACTAGTACAAACGATTGCTCAAATGGAAAGAGAACAGAGTATCGTTTTCAATAAAAAAGGAAAAGTCAAACTTCCTTTAAAACCGATCTTGGTCGAAGGGACATTTCGGGCAAATGAACGAGGATTTGGATTTGTAACGATTGATCCCGAAGAAGATGATATCTATATCCCGAAAGAAGCGACTGGCTTTGCAATGGATGGGGATACCGTAGCAATTGATATCATGAAGCGAGCAAATACAGATATGGATCGCGGAGCAGAGGGAAAAGTAGTGGAGATTCGAGACCGAGCGACTACTCAGTTAGCCGGAGAATTTGTTGCTTATTCAGACGAAGAGATACAGGAAACGGATCTTTATGGTGTGGTCATCCCGAAAGATAGAAAGCTTAACCAATTCAAAGTGTATGCAGCGGCAGAGGGAGTTCGTCCAGTTGACGGAAGTATTGTATTGATCGAACTGACCCATTACCCTGAAAAAGGGTATGCGACTAGTTTAGAAGGGATAATCAAGCAAGTGATTGGTCATAAGAATGACCCTGGCATGGATATCCTCTCGATTGTCGTGGCTAACGGTATTCCTACAAAATTTCCTGATGATGTGTTATCTGAGGCAGATGAAGTTCCAGACCAGATCAGCGAAAAGGATATTGTTGGACGCAGAGATTTAAGAGATCAGCTCATCGTTACGATTGATGGAGAAGATGCAAAAGATCTAGATGATGCAGTGACGGTCAAAAAATTAGAAAATGGTAATTATTTTCTTGGAGTACACATTGCAGATGTATCTTACTATGTGACGCAAGGCAGTCAACTGGACAGAGAAGCATACGAAAGAGGAACAAGTGTCTATTTGACCGATCGAGTGATTCCGATGATCCCACAACGTTTATCCAATGGTATCTGTTCATTGAATCCCCATGTTCCACGACTCACCATGAGTTGTGAAATGGAGATCGATCCAAATGGACAAGTTGTCTCTCATGAGATTTTTCCAAGTGTGATCCAAACAACAGAACGGATGACCTACACAGCTGTCAATCAAATCTTAGAAGATCAAGATGAAGAAACAATGCAACGTTATGCTCAGCTCGTGCCTATGTTCCAAGAAATGGGTGAATTGCATCGAATCCTTGAAATGATGCGAATCAAACGTGGAGCGATTTCTTTTGAGGATCGTGAAGCGAAGATCCTTGTTGATGCTGAAGGACACCCAAATGATATCCAGCTAAGAAGCAGAGGGATAGGTGAACGCTTGATCGAATCCTTTATGCTTGCTGCCAACGAAACGGTAGCTGAACATTATAATAAATTAAATCTTCCGTTTATTTATCGAATCCATGAACAGCCAAAAGAAGAAAAAATGCAGCGCTTCTTTGATTTTGCTTCAGCTTTGGGCATTCTGGTACGAGGAACGAAAGGAACGATCACACCGAAAGATTTACAGCATGTGATCGAAGGAGTAGAAGATAAACCAGAAGCTGCAGTTATCAATACTATGTTGCTAAGAAGTATGCAACAAGCACGCTATTCAGAAGACAATTTTGGGCATTATGGCTTAGCAGCAGATTACTACACACATTTTACATCTCCTATTCGACGCTATCCCGATCTGATCGTCCATCGGCTGATCCGTTCTTATAGCCAAGATAAAAGTGAAAGCAATCAAAGTTTATGGGCTGAGGAACTTCCTGAAATCGCGGATCATAGTTCTAAGATGGAGCGTCGCGCAGTAGAAACAGAACGTGAAGTAGATGCGATGAAGAAAGCAGAATTCATGATGGACAAAGTGGGAGAAGAATTCGACGGGATCATCAGCTCTGTTGTGAAATTCGGACTGTTTATCGAACTACCGAATACAGTAGAAGGATTGATCCATATCAATGAATTGAAACAAGACTACTTCCATTTTATTGAAAATCATTTAGCGCTTGTAGGTGAAAGAACTGGACTGACTTTTAAAATCGGACAAAAAGTGCGCGTAAAAGTAGTCAAAGCTGATCCAGATGAACGAGCAGTGGATTTTGAACTCGTTTCCGCAGAAGAGGTCACTGCGTTGGAACGTCCAAAAGCACGCAATGGAAAATCTGGAAAACGAGAAGGAAAACAAGCAGGCAAACGCTCAGAAAAAAATGGCAAGAGGAACAAACGATATAGTGATAGTAAGCAAACGTTCGGTAAGAAAAAAGGGAAAAAGCCATTTTACAAAGGTGTCAAAAAGAAGAAAAAGAAAAAATAAAATGAGTTGGAGGAAACAGCTATGCCAAAAGGCGAGGGAAAACTAATTGCACAAAACAAGAAAGCTCGCCATGATTATTCGATCATCGACACGATGGAAGCAGGGATGGTCTTGCAAGGAACGGAGATCAAGTCGATACGAAACAGCCGGATCAATCTGAAAGATGGATTTATTCGCGTCCGCAACGGGGAAGCTTTCTTGCATAATGTTCATATCAGTCCTTATGAACAAGGAAATATTTTTAATCATGATCCGTTGCGCACGAGAAAACTATTATTGCACAAGAAACAAATCGTTCGTCTTGAAAACGAATTGAAAAACACGGGAATCACTGTTGTTCCTTTAAAAGTCTATATTCGTAACGGCTATGCCAAGGTATTGATTGGTCTGGCAAAAGGGAAAAAATCGTATGATAAACGGGAAGATTTGAAACGAAAAGATATCGATCGACAAATTGATCGAACTTTAAAAAATTTCTCTAGATAATTTCATTATCCTTTTTCGCATATTCGGTGCTTTTGCTTTTACTTAATGATAAAATTTGTTAGCATTTAATCTGATAAAACATGATTATCACAGGTTTTTTCTTAGATCAGGAGCACCGTGCATGGGGAAAAATTCGCTTCGTTTTTGACTGAAATAAAAAAGTGTCTAATTTTCATGAAAATGTTTTGAATTTTCTGTTTCATGGTGGTATGATACCGTGTGGTTAGAAACCGATTGGAAAAAACCAGATACGCACATGAATTGATTTTATGTGAATTTCGGGGAAAAGAGGTGAAATGGATTGGATGAACGCTCGCTAACGTTCCACATTGGACCAATTTGGTTTGATGGTACAGTTTGTATAATGGTGTTACTGACCTGTTTGATTGTTTTCTTCTTAGCTTACTTTTTTACAAGAAATCTTAAGTTGAAACCAACAGGCAAACAAAATGCGATAGAATGGGTCATTGATTTTAGTCGAGGAATCGTAACAGATAATCTGCCTAGAAAAGAATTGAGCAATTTCCATTTGTTGGCATTTACATTGTTTTTATTTGTTTTTGTTGCAAACAACATCGGTTTAGTAACAAAAATCGTCTTACCTAACGAAACAACACTTTGGAAAAGCCCGACAGCAGACCCGTTTGTTACTTTAACTTTGGCATTTATAATGATCTTACTTACTCACTTATTCGGGGTGAAAAAGTTAGGCTTCAAAGGATATTTCGTAAATTCGTTCTTGAAACCCTATAGTTTTATGTTTCCGATGAAACTGATTGAAGAATTTACAAACTTATTAACACTTGCTTTACGTCTTTATGGGAATATTTATGCGGGGGAAGTTTTGCTAACCTTGATTGCAAAAATGATGACAAGCTTAGGCTGGTTCTCATTACCATTAGCAATTCCATTAGAGATGGTCTGGATCGCGTTCTCCTTGTTTATTGGGAGCATCCAAGCATTTGTCTTTGTCACTTTGTCAATGGTTTATATGAGCCATAAGATTGAAGTAGAAGAATAATACTCGGTTAAAAAACAAACTACTATTTATCTATTTTAGGAGGAAAACAATTATGAATTATATCGCAGCAGCAATCGCAATCATGGGAGCAGCAATCGGAGCCGGTTATGGTAACGGTCAAGTTATCTCTAAAACAATCGAATCAATGGCTCGCCAACCTGAAATGTCTGGTCAATTCCGTACAACAATGTTTATCGGGGTAGCTCTAGTTGAAGCTGTTCCTATCTTAGGGGTAGTTATCGCCTTGATTCTAGTTTTTGCCGTTTAATTGAATCAGTATTAAGGCAGAAACAACATCGTTTGTTACTGCTTTTTTACATGGAAACTAGAAATACTCCAAAGAAAGGAAGGCTCGCCTATGCTGAATCAATTGGCAATTGCAGAAGTTGGCAATGCGATGTTAGGTAATATCATCGTTGTCAGCGGCTCATTTTTGATACTACTGGCTCTCTTGAAGCACTTTGCTTGGGGACCAATCAGCGATATTTTGAAAAAACGTGAAGACAAGATCGCCAATGATTTAGATTCTGCAGAACAATCTCGCATCAACTCAGCGAAAATGGAACAAGAACGCGAACAACAATTGTTAGCCTCTCGTTCTGATGCAGCTGATATCATCAAAAATGCGAAAGAAAGTGGAGAATTAAGCCGCCAAAATATTTTGAAGGATGCTCAAGAAGAAGCAGCTCGTCTAAAAAGCAAAGCCCAAGCTGATATCACTGTAGAACGTGATTCAGCGCTGAACTCTGTAAAAGACGACGTTGCAGAACTCTCTCTTCAAATCGCGGAAAAAATCTTGAACAAAGAATTATCTCCAGAAATGCATGAATCATTAATCAATCAATACATTGAAGGTCTAGGTTCTTCAAATGAAACTAGATAAATATACAGTAGGAAGACGTTACGGGAAAGCTTTATTTGAACTGGCGATCGATTCAAATAAAGCAGAAGAAATCTATCAAGATCTCGTAAGTTTACGTCAAATCTATGAACAAGTACCTGGATTAGGGAATATGTTAAGTGATGTTCGTCTAGAACCTCATGAAAAACGAGAAATCATGGACAAGCTTGTCAGCGGTTATGATGGAATCGTTAAAAACTTTTTAGAAGTTGTTTATGAGTATAACCGAATGGATGACCTTTTGTTCATGATTGAAGAATATGAACGTCGATATGATGAACATCAAG
Source organism: Enterococcus sp. H57 (assembly GCF_003112495.1). Classification (NCBI taxonomy): domain Bacteria; kingdom Bacillati; phylum Bacillota; class Bacilli; order Lactobacillales; family Enterococcaceae; genus Enterococcus; species Enterococcus sp. H57. The sequence continues at coordinate 82,442 of NZ_BEHC01000056.1, read as the reverse complement.
GGTTACTATTGGGAAGTGTCACAACAGCAGTCCCACTTTCAGACGAACAACGAATACAATTAGAGAAGAATGTTGCAAAAACAATGGACTATCAATCAGTTGAATTAAAACAAATCGTTGATTCTTCTATTATTGGTGGCGCGATTGTTGAAGCCAACCATCGAGTAATCGACGGAAGCATTCGCACGCAATTAGAAAAAATGCGTAATCAATTAAACAGATAGTACAAAGAGGTAGGTGAATCGAATGGCCATCAAAGCAGAAGAAATTAGTGCCTTGATTAAAGAACAAATTGAAAATTATCAAAACGTGCTTTCAGTCGAAGAAATCGGTACCGTAACTTATGTAGGTGACGGGATCGCTCGTGCACATGGTTTAGAAAACGCGATGAGTGGTGAGTTGCTTGAATTTTCAAACGGCTCATACGGAATGGCGCAAAACTTAGAGTCAAATGATGTAGGTATCATTATCCTTGGCGATTTCGAGTCCATTCGTGAAGGAGATAAAGTAAAACGAACAGGTAAGATCATGGAAGTTCCAGTTGGAGAGGCCTTGATCGGTCGGGTAGTCAATCCGCTAGGTCAACCAATCGACGGACTAGGTGAAATCGTTACTGACAAAGCTCGTCCAGTAGAAGCGATGGCACCAGGTGTTATGCAACGTAAATCTGTTAACGAACCAATGCAAACAGGGCTAAAAGCGATCGACGCCCTTGTGCCAATCGGACGCGGACAACGTGAATTAGTCATCGGTGACCGTAAAACAGGGAAAACTTCTATTGCGATCGATACGATCATCAACCAAAAAGGTCAAGATATGATCTGTATCTATGTAGCAATCGGACAAAAAGATTCTACAGTTCGTACACAAGTTGAAACATTGAAAAAATATGGCGCAATGGATTACACAATCGTTGTGAATGCCGGTGCGTCTCAACCAGCACCATTACTTTATATCGCACCATATGCTGGTACTGCAATGGGTGAAGAATTCATGTACAACGGTAAACATGTATTGATCATTTTTGATGATCTTTCAAAACAAGCTGTTGCTTATCGTGAACTTTCCTTGCTACTTCGCCGTCCACCAGGTCGTGAAGCTTATCCTGGGGATGTTTTCTACTTGCACTCACGTTTATTAGAACGTGCAGCAAAATTAAGTGATGATCTAGGCGGCGGTTCAATGACTGCTTTGCCATTTGTTGAAACACAAGCTGGAGATATCTCTGCTTATATCCCAACAAACGTTATCTCAATCACTGACGGACAAATCTTCTTAGAAAGCGACTTGTTCTACGCGGGTACTCGTCCAGCGGTTGATGCCGGACTATCTGTCTCTCGTGTAGGGGGTTCTGCGCAAATCAAAGCAATGAAAAAAGTTGCTGGGACTTTACGTCTAGACTTAGCAAGTTATCGTGAATTAGAAGCATTTACACAATTCGGTTCTGATTTGGATGCGGCAACACAAGCAAAACTAAATCGTGGACGCCGTACAGTAGAAATCTTGAAACAAAAACTGCATGCACCGCTAGCTGTTGAGAAACAAGTAGTGATTTTGTATGCCTTGACACATGGATTCTTGGACAGTATCCCTGTAGACAGTATTTTAGACTTCGAACATGAATTATTCGAATATCTGGATACCAATCATTCAGATATTTTTGAAACAATCCGTACAACAAAAGATCTTCCAGAAGAAGAAACGTTGAACAGTGCGATTCAGGAATATAAAGACATGTTCTTAGCTACAAAAGGAAATAATTCCTCTACAGAAGATAAATTGAAATCCATTCAAAATGCATAGTGAGGTGAGATGAATGGGTGCTTCATTAAATGAAATCAAGACACGTATCGCTTCAACGAAAAAAACGAGCCAAATCACGCGGGCAATGCAGATGGTGTCTGCTTCTAAGTTGACAAAATCTGAAGCTTCTTCACAGAAGTTTCAGGTTTATGCAACAAAAGTAAGAGAAATCGTTACGCATTTGACTGCTACTCAGTTAAATGATATTGCCTCAGAAAATCCTAGAGGGGATATCAATTACAACAGCATGCTGCTCAGCCGTCCTGTGAAGAAAACCGGTTATATCGTCATCACTGCAGATGGCGGTCTGGTCGGTGGATATAACAGTTCGATATTGAAACAAACGATGTCTATTTTAGAAGAAGACCACCAATCACCCGATGATTACGTGATGATCGCAATTGGCGGAACTGGTGCAGACTTCTTTAAAGCACGCGGTATCAACCTAGCATATGAGCTGCGCAATTTATCTGATCAGCCAAGCTTTGATGAAGTCCGCAAAATCGTAAATATGGCAACAACTATGTACCAAAACGAAGTATTCGATGAATTATACGTATGTTATAACCATCATATCAATTCGCTAACTAGTCAGTTTCGTGTAGAAAAAATGCTGCCAATCTCAGACTTAGATCCAGAAGAAGCAACGACTTTCGAACAAGAATATATTTTTGAACCTTCAAAAGAAGAAATCTTGTCTCAGTTATTGCCTCAGTATGCTGAAAGTTTGATCTACGGTGCGATCGTTGACGCCAAAACAGCAGAACATGCTGCTGGTATGACAGCAATGAAAACAGCAACTGATAATGCTGCTAATATCATTGATGAGCTGACGGTTTCTTATAACCGTGCAAGACAAGGGGCTATTACCCAAGAAATTACCGAAATTGTTGCCGGAGCTTCGGCACTAGAATAGTATTGAGATTGGAGGAAAAAAGATGAGTTCAGGCAAGATTGTTCAAGTAATCGGTCCCGTTGTCGACGTGGAATTTTCTTTAGACCAATCCTTACCAGATATCAACAACGCATTAGTTGTTTATAAAAATGACGAAAATAAATCAAAAATTGTTCTTGAAGCAGCATTAGAATTAGGGGACGGAGTGATCCGGACCATTGCGATGGAATCAACAGATGGTTTACAAAGAGGAATGGAAGTCATTGATACAGGCAAAGCAATCTCTGTTCCTGTAGGTAAAGAAACATTAGGTCGCGTATTCAACGTACTAGGAGATACGATCGATTTAGAAACACCTTTCCCAGAGGATGCGGAAAGAAGCAAAATTCATAAAAAAGCACCAGCCTTTGACGAATTAAGTACAAGTACAGAAATTTTGGAAACAGGGATCAAAGTTATCGACTTGCTTGCCCCATATTTAAAAGGTGGGAAAGTTGGACTATTTGGTGGTGCCGGTGTTGGTAAAACCGTACTGATCCAAGAACTGATCCATAATATCGCCCAAGAACACGGTGGTATTTCTGTATTTACCGGTGTCGGTGAACGGACTCGTGAAGGTAATGACTTGTATTATGAAATGAAAGATTCAGGAGTTATCGAAAAGACAGCCATGGTGTTCGGTCAAATGAACGAACCACCAGGTGCACGTATGCGTGTTGCGTTAACTGGTTTGACGATCGCGGAATATTTCCGTGATGTAGAAGGTCAAGATGTACTGTTGTTTATCGACAATATTTTCCGTTTCACTCAAGCTGGATCTGAAGTATCAGCCTTGTTAGGACGGATGCCTTCTGCGGTTGGTTATCAACCAACATTGGCAACAGAAATGGGTCAATTGCAAGAACGTATCACATCTACGAAAAAAGGTTCGATTACATCGATCCAAGCCATCTATGTGCCAGCCGATGACTACACTGACCCGGCGCCGGCAACAGCATTCGCCCATTTGGATGCGACAACCAACTTGGAACGTAAATTAACAGAACAAGGGATTTATCCAGCGGTAGATCCATTGGCTTCTTCTTCAAGTGCTTTAGCACCTGAAATCGTGGGAGAAGAACACTATAAAGTAGCAACAGAAGTCCAACACGTATTGCAACGATATCGTGAATTACAAGATATTATTGCTATCTTAGGTATGGATGAATTATCCGATCAGGAAAAAGTGTTAGTTTCTCGTGCCCGCAGAGTCCAATTCTTCTTGTCACAAAACTTTAACGTGGCTGAACAATTTACTGGTCTTCCAGGTTCTTATGTTCCTGTAGAAGAAACAGTGAAAGGATTCCGCGAAATCTTGGAAGGCAAATACGATGATCTTCCTGAAGAAGCTTTCCGAAGTGTTGGCCGAATCGAAGACGTCGTAGAAAAAGCGAAAACACTAGGCTACTAGAAAGGGGTGCCCCATGGATCAATATTTAACAGTAAATGTGGTAACTCCTGCCGGTTTGGTCTATGATCACCATGCAGCTATCGTCGTCGCACGTACGACAGCTGGTGAGCTTGGGATTTTGCCTAAACATGCACCGATCATCGTTCCTTTGACGATTGATGAAGTTCGTGTAAAACGGACAGATTCAGATACCCATGTCGATTGGATTGCTGTGAATGGCGGAATCATGGAAGTGCGTGATAATGTTGTTTCAATCGTTGCTGATAGTGCGGAACGTGAACGGGATATCGATGTATCTCGTGCGGAACGTGCAAAACAACGTGCAGAACGCCAAATCGAAGAAGCAAAAGCAAAACAAGATACGAACGAATTGAAGCGGGCAACTGTTGCGTTGCATCGAGCAATCAATCGTATTAAAGTATCTAAGCACTCATAAAATGAGAAGCGGATGTTTATTCGTGTATCAGAGGTTGTGACAGAAGTGGTCAGCTTATTTTTCGAAGAAGCTACTTCTGGAACACCGTGAATCAGAGGTCGTGAGCCTGCCATTCAGCTCCGAGTCACAAGGAACAAATTAAAAAACAGGTTCTCATGTTTGATGAATATTGTGGCTTGTGACCGAGGAGTTGGCAGGAGAACACCCTTTATTTGGAATAAAGGACTGAGACAAGACTTTTGTCTCAGTCTCTTTTTTTGCATATTTTTCCCCTTATTTCCTAAAAATGTAAGGGTATACCTCTATTTTTAAGTATACTTGTTTTTCCTTTTATACATTTTATGGTATTATCATTTTATTAGTTATTATAAAAACAACTGTTAGAAAGGACGTCATTATGCAAGTATACGGAATTGATGCGATACTTCGAATCGTGAGTCATTTGGCGTTTATCTACTTAGCCTTCTGGTCTTTACGTTCGTTACGCATTGAGACTTTTTTTAGACCAATGCATAATACGCAAATTAGAATGGCAATCGTACTTTTTTCAATCTTTTTAGGGTACACTGCAAGTAATTTTTTCTTAGAAGTTATCGCTTTATGCCGGAATCTTTTCGTTAGCCTGTAAATTTTAAAAAAAGGTACTATTTTAAAAGGAAGGGTGTTATAATAGAAAAGATTTTGAGTAAGTGTATGCTCATTGGAATTTTTTGGAGGGAACAACAACATGGAAGAGATCATCGTAAGAGGTGGCAATCAATTAAATGGAACAGTAAGAATTGAAGGAGCTAAAAATGCTGTATTGCCTATTTTAGCTGCCAGTTTGTTAGCAGAAGAAGGTATTACGACATTAGACAACGTCCCGATTCTTTCTGATGTCTTCACTATGAATCAAGTGATTCGTCACTTAAATGTAGATGTAGATTTTGATGAACAAAAGAATCAAGTAACAATCGACGCTTCAAGACAATTAGAGATCGAAGCGCCTTATGAGTATGTTAGTCAAATGCGTGCTTCAATCGTTGTGATGGGACCGCTACTTGCTAGAAACGGACATGCAAAAGTGGCTATGCCTGGTGGATGTGCGATTGGTAAACGCCCAATCGATTTACATTTAAAAGGATTTCAAGCTTTAGGAGCAAAAATTATTCAAAAAAACGGCTATATTGAAGCAATTGCAGATGAATTGATCGGTAACACGATTTATTTAGATTTTCCTAGTGTAGGTGCTACTCAAAATATCATTATGGCTGCCGTAAAAGCAAAAGGAACAACCATCATTGAAAACGTAGCTCGCGAACCAGAAATCGTTGATTTAGCAAATATTTTGAATAAAATGGGTGCTCATGTCTATGGAGCGGGTACTGAAACAATGCGTATCGAAGGCGTTGATCATTTACATGCAGTCAACCATTCAATCGTACAAGATCGTATCGAAGCTGGTACCTTTATGGTCGCTGCTGCAATGACAGAAGGCAATGTACTGATTGCTGATGCTATCTCTGAACATAACCGCCCATTGATTTCTAAATTGATCGAAATGGGTGCAGAAATCATTGAAGAAGAAGGCGGAATCCGTGTCATCGGACCAAAACATATCTTACCTACAGATGTAAAAACGATGCCTCATCCTGGCTTCCCTACAGATATGCAAGCGCAAATGACAGCCATCCAATTAGTGGCAGAAGGTATAAGCGTAGTAACTGAAACAGTTTTTGAAAATCGTTTCCAACATTTAGAAGAAATGCGCCGTATGAACGCCCACGTCAAAATCGATGGAAATGTAGCAATCATGGATGGAAACCATGAATTGCAAGGTGCGGAAGTGTATGCAACAGACTTGCGTGCAGCAGCAGCATTAGTTTTAGCTGGCTTGAAAGCAAATGGAATCACACGTGTCCGTAACTTGAACTATCTAGATCGTGGCTATTATAACTTCCATATCAAACTACAAAAATTAGGTGCAGATGTTGAACGTGTAGACATGGATCAAACTCCTGCTGAAAAAACAGCACAAACGATTGCATAAGGAAGTGGCTGAATGAGTAACCAACGATATATCTTATTAACTCTGATAAAGATTTTAGTGGTGATCTTATTGCTTATCCTTCTTTTCGTAGTCGGAACGATGATTGGATATGGTGTCATCGGTGGTGGCAATCCATTTAAAGTATTTCAACCCAGCTTGTGGATTCATATTCGAGACTTTTTTCATTGATAATTAATTAATTACGGTGGTTCTAGTCGATAGGAAATGAGCCATAAAGCAGCATAGGATAAAAGAAAACAGAAGGGAACGTTGACTTTAGTCGCGATCCCTTTTTTTAGTAAAAGAAAAGAAGGAATCTAGTTGATGAAGAAGATATTGATTTATTTAGTTAGAGGATATCAGCGCTTTATTTCGCCTGCATTTCCGCCTAGTTGCCGCTATTACCCAACCTGTTCTAATTATATGATAAAAGCAATTCAAACTCATGGTGCGCTAAAAGGGACGGTAATGGGGACGGCTCGGATCTTACGCTGTCATCCCTTTGTCAAAGGCGGCATCGATTATGTACCTTTGACCTTTCAATTAACGAGAAATAAGAAAGATAAAAAAGAACCAGATTATAAAAAGGTTGTGAAAAATACGGGTAGCACTGAGCAATAAAGAAAAGAGAGAGTGACTATCAAAGTAACGACTTCATGACTACATATATGGAGGTCAAAAATGATCGAAGAACTCAATAAGATAGATTTACCATGGTCCTTGTTATTAGATGCAGATCCTGATAAAGAAAAAGTTCAGGTATATGTTTCAAAGGGGAACGGCTGGATATGGAAAGAAAAAGAAAAAACAATAGGTATACTGATCTATATAGTAAGGGAAAAAGAATTCGAAATCGTTAACGTAGCTGTAGAACCTTCGCATCAAGGAAAAGGGATTGGTGGGAAACTCCTTGAGACAGCTTTTCAGAAGCTTTCACAACTCGCTTCCAGTCAAACTCAGATCATCATACGAACCGGCAGTACTAGCAGTGCTGCATTACATCTCTATCAAAAAATGGGCTATGTGGAGATTGGTCGAGTCAAAGACTATTTTATCCATCATTATTCTAAACCGATTTTTGAGAACGGAGAACAATTGCGAGATCAAGTGATTTTAGCGATTCACTTACACAAAACCAGCTTTAACGAATAGACTAGTGATCCTAGAAAATGCTTTCAAATACTAAACATATACATTACAATAGCTTTAGCAAGCAAAAAGGAGAATGTTTTTATGGGGATATTAGTTTTTGATTTTGGCGGGTCGGCTGTCAAATATGGTTGTTGGGATAGTAAAGATGTCAAAGGCAAGGGCCAATTTGCAACGCCTGAATCTTGGAAAGAAATGAAAGCGCAATTATTACAAGTCTATAAAGACATGTGTCTTTCTTTTGAGATTGAAGGAATTGGGATCAGCTCACCTGGAGTAGTGAATAATGAGAAACAGGTAATTGAGGGAATCAGTGCGATTCCTTATATTCATGGCTTTAATATTTTTAGAGATTTGGAAACTTTGTTTCAACTTCCGGTAACGATTGAAAATGACGCCAACTGTGCCGGAATGGCTGAGTTTTATGAAGGAGCTGCTCGTGATTATCAAGATGTTGCTTTTGTCGTGGTAGGAACTGGGATTGGCGGAGCGATGTTCACGAAAGGCCAAATCAATAAAGGTGCACATCTTTATGGTGGAGAATTCGGTTTGATGTTCTTAGAGGGCGATCAGACATTTAGTAAACTTGGTACAGCCGTACAGATGGCTTGGCGGTATTGTGAACGCAAAGGAGTCGATAAGAATACTTATACCGGAAAAGACGTCTTTGAATTAGCAGAAACCGGGGATGAAATAGCAAAAGAAGAAGTTGAGAGTTTTTATACGTACTTGGCAAAAGGTTTATTCAGTATCCAATTTTCATTCGATCCGGAAGTTATCGTATTAGGCGGTGGCGTTTCTGCAAAGGATGGGCTCATTGATGAGATCCAAAGTAGAATGAAGAAGTTGACAGATCAATTCGACTTGCATGATTTCGAGCCGCAGATCCTATTGTGTGAATACAGAAACGATGCTAATCTTGTAGGCGCAGCGGCCAACTATATCGCTATAGGTCAAGGGGAGAATTAAGAGCTTTAGAGAAATCGCCTCTTGTATAAAAGAAGATGAAATGGACAAGAGATTTTTACCTAAGGAATGTTTTATTGTCTGCAATATGATAAAATGTCTGAGAGGTGAAAATGATGTCAAAAAAAAATAAAGATATTGAAGTGCGTATCGAAGAAGTAAAAAAAGATATCAAAGGTAAGAATTATGAAGTCACTCAGTTATTTATAGGGAAAAAAATGATTGGTGAAATTTTAGCCTATGGACCAAAAGAATATGAAATTTTCTTTGGTGAAGAAGATTTTGGGAAAGAAAAAAGTCTTGAAAATGCGATAGAAACAGTGATTCGTCACTGGAATCTGCACGAATAAAAAAATATCAAAAAAACTTTCAATAAAGGGTTGCAAAAATCTGGAAAATTAGGTATTATAACTAAGTCAGGTTGATACAAACCTTTCGGAGGAGTAGCGAAGTGGCTAAACGCGACGGACTGTAAATCCGTTCCTTAGGGTTCAGTGGTTCGAATCCACTCTCCTCCATTTCATTGGGGTATAGCCAAGCGGTAAGGCAAGGGACTTTGACTCCCTCATGCGTTGGTTCGAATCCAGCTACCCCAGTATAGCACAACCGTAGGCTCTCGTAAGTTCGAGAGCTCTTTTTTTTGCTTTGTTACCTTGTTCCTTGAAGATTCTGTCAATTTAAGATAGAGTTAAGTTAACAAAAAGAATTGGAGGGGTCAAAATGAAGTGGAAAGAAAAAGTAGACGAAGCAGCTGAAAAGTTATATGACTTGGTCAAATCAGAAAAATACGATATCGAAGTGAACATTCCTAAAAAAGACGAAAAAGCAGTCCATGTAAAATCAAAACGCCCAACGAATCATACAAAAAAATGGATGGCTAAAAACCGCTAATAATAACAAAAGATCCATAAATCGGCATTTTCAGCGATTATAGGGTCTTTTGTTATTTTCTCAATTGAATATATCTAGAAAATGGATTCTGTTAATAGGAATGGGAAGAAGGATTTGTACCTACATCATCTGCTTATGGATAGAATCCTTTATCTTTTTCAGTTGTGAATCAGGTATATACCAGTTATAATAGAAGAAACGAAAGGACGGGTGTACGTTATGTCGAATCAATTACCTGTATATATACAGATTCATGACCAATTAAAAAATGAAATCGAACAAGGTATATGGAAAGTCGGAGACCGTCTTCCTTCAGAAAGAGAATTAGCAGTGAAATTCAATGTCAGCCGTATGACGTTGAGACAAGCAATTCAAAACTTGGCAGATGAAGGAATCTTAGAAAGAAAGATCGGTTCGGGTACATATGTTGCGCGAGAAAAAGTACAAGAAAAGATGTCTGGCGCGACAAGTTTTACAGAAATCATGGAATCGCAAAATAGAGTACCGTCTAGTCGAACAATCTCTTACTTTTTGACTTCGCCAAGCTCAAGTGAAATGGAAAAACTAAACTTGAGTAAAGATGACACGATCTTGCGAATGGAACGTATTCGTTTTGCAGACGATGTCCCTATTTGTTTTGAAGTAGCCAGTGTTCCGCAAAAGCTGATCGATGGCTACAGCAAAGCAGAGATTACTGAATCGTTGTATCGCACATTAGAAGAAAAAGGCGGGAAAAAAATCGGTCCAGCGAATCAAACGATCACGGCTGTATTGGCGTCTGAGAAAATCGCAGACTATTTAGAGGTGAAACGAGGAGATGCAGTTCTTCGTTTGCGTCAGATTTCCTATTTTGAAGATGGCACGCCATTTGAGTATGTGCGTACGCAATATGTAGGAAATCGTTTTGAGTTTTATTTGGAAAAATAAAAAACAGGTGATCCCTGATTCCTTATTCGAAAAAAAGAGAATCAGAATCACCTGTTTTTATCTATGATCAGCTACCAATTGCTCGTGATAAGAAACAGGACCTTCTTCAAATTGGACTTGTCCGTTCAGCAGCTCAATGATGGATTCTTTAAAGCTGTCAGCATTTTTTTCATCCACTGCACAGATGACGATGACTTGATCAGTGTATTGGATTTCTTTTATGAAAAAATGCTGTAGTTCAAGATAATTTTGTAATTTTCCTAGTTGCGGATACGTGATCACAACGGAGATCTCCTGTTGCAAGGTACCTTCTACGATTCCAATGTCGGACAATGCTTGAGAGACCGCATGAGTGTATGCTCGTATCAATCCGCCCGTGCCGAGTTTCGTTCCTCCAAAATATCGAGTGACTACTGCAGCTACATTGATCAGTTGATTTTTTTTGAGGACTTCCAACATTGGTACGCCCGCCGTTCCACTTGGTTCGCCATCATCGCTGCTTCGTTGGATCTCATTTTTTTCGCCAATGACGAAGGCACTGCAGTTATGGTTTGCTTTCCAATGTTCTTTTTTGATTTCTTGGATGAAGTTTTTCGCTTCTTCTTCTGATTCTATTCGTTTAAGAGAACAGATAAAGCGTGATTTCTTGATTTCGATCTCACTTTGTCCATTTTCTTTGATTGTACGATAACGTTCGATCATCTTGTCACCTCTTTTTTTGGGTTGCTTTATTCAGTATAAAGAAAGTTCTAGGTTGTTTCAACACTATAACGGTTGCGCAATTGCTGTAGTATGCGATAATAAAGACAAAGGCAGGTGGATCCGGGGATGAAGGAACGAATGAAAAAGTACGATGCAATTACGCATTATTTGAAGAACAACGGCGGCTCCCAAGTAACATTGACCTTTACCCAATTTGATGAACTGTTGTTTCCCAGTAACGGACTTCCCAAAACAGCCAGGGAAAGCACAGATTGGTGGGCAAATGACTATAGACATCCAGAAAAGGGTGCCTACGGCTGGTTAAATGCAGGCTATGAAGTAGTGGTCATCAATTTGGATAAAGAATATGTCGTATTCAATAAATTAGTGAAATCTAGCTGGCTATTTGATTAAATAAACCGTGTTTAGAAAACGTTGACAAATTTCTTTCTTTTTATATAATAGAGTAACAGACGCTAAGAAAACGTTTGCGTAGTCTGTTTTAAAAAGGAGAGAAAAGTATGGCTAAAAAAACAATCATGCTTGTATGTTCGGCTGGTATGAGCACAAGTTTGCTAGTAACAAAAATGCAAAAAGCTGCGGAAGCAAAAGGAATCGATTCTGATATTTTCGCTGTGTCAGCTTCTGATGCAGATAATAATCTTGCAAATAAAGATGTAGATGTACTGTTATTAGGACCTCAAGTTCGCTTTATGAAAGCTGATTTTGAAAAACGTCTGGAACCAAAAGGCATTCCTTTAGACGTCATCAATATGGCTGATTATGGAATGATGAATGGCGAAAAAGTATTAGACCAAGCAATTACATTGATTGGTGAATAAATAGATTATATAGAACTATCGAACAAGCAATCCAAAAAAAAGATTGCTTGTTTTTTCGTATATTTTTTTAGGGCGAATGATATGAATCATTTTTGGGGCAGAAGGCTTCTTACGAGAGAGATTGAAGCAATGGACTGTGAGGAGGGAAACTTACCAAATTATAAGAAGATTGCAGCAGTAGAACGTTTAGGTAACAGGATTCTTTGTCATCGTTGTGGAGTGAAAACGCCTGTCTTTGAGGGACAGCTTGCAGACTATGGCTATTTTTGTATACATTGCTTGTCTTTAGGGCGATGCGACAGTCAACAAGAGTTATATTTATTTGATCAGCCAAAAGCAGGATCTCGAGAAGTCGTCTTTTCTTGGGCAGGACAGCTTACTGAAAAACAAACGGAAATCGCAGAGAGGATACTTTATCATTCAGAAAAAAGACACCATCTTATTTGGGCAGTAACAGGTGCAGGAAAAACAGAAATGCTTTATCCGATTTTAGTGAAAACGTTAAAAGCTGGAGGAAGAGTAGCCATTTGTACACCACGAATCGACGTTTGTAATGAATTATTTTTACGCTATCGACCTGTTTTTCCAGAAGAAACAATCATGTTGCTCCATGGGAATACAGCAACAGCTTATACCTTTAGTTCTTTTGTTATCTGTACGATTCATCAACTATACCGTTTTTATCGATCCTTTGACTTATTAGTCATTGATGAGATCGATGCTTTTCCTTATAGCGGGGACGCTGGGCTAGCTCACGCTGTGCAAACAGCAATCAAACCAGACGGTCGATTCATCTACTTAAGTGCCACGCCTGATGAGAAGTTACTAAAGGAAATCAAGCAGACATTTGAGCTCCACAAACTTGCCTTGCGCTTTCATCGGCGCTTGCTTCCTGAACCCGTACTTATTTTCATGAATAATTGGCGACAAAAATGTGGGAACAAAAAGAAAATCAACTCTTTGGTGCGGATCATTCAGCAACTAATCAAAGAAAACCATATCCTTTTATTTTGTCCAAGTATTACGATGATGCATCGTTTAAAAATCACACTGCAAGAAGCTTTTCCAGAATATGAGATAACAGATGTTTCTTCACAAGACGATCAACGGGCAAAGAAAGTTCAGGAAATGCGAGAAGCAACATACGAGATACTGTTAACCACGATGATCCTAGAAAGAGGAGTCACATTTGAAAGAATCTCTGTCATCGTTTTAGGAGCAGATCATCCAGTTTTTACTAAATCCTCTTTGGTGCAAATCGCAGGAAGAGCTGATCGTAAAGGTCCTTATACGAACAGTCGGGTCTATTTTTTCTATGAAGAAAAAACTTCAGCTATTCGAAAAGCCTGTCAGGAAATCAAAGAAATGAACGAAGAAGGGAAGAAGATGCTGTGAGATGTTGTTGCTGCAGTAAAGATATCGTCCAAAATTTAACATTCAGCGAGATTATTGGTGTTTCGAAATACAGATTACCTCAGACTTGTTCAGTTTGTCGCGCACAATTTCATTTATTGGAAACAAGAGGCTGTTCTGGCTGTCAAAAACCAATCCATTTCAATCTAGAGAGTACGAAAAAGAAAGTAAAGTCTATTCCCGTTTACTGCAGTGACTGTCAAGAATGGAAGAAGAAATATCCGACCTATGATTTTCAGCACCGTGCCTTTTTTGTGTACGATGAAAATATGAAGGCCTGGCTCAATCATTACAAGTTTATGGGAGATATCCGACTAGCAGGCACCTTTGCATATAAATGGACGCAGATAAAAAAAGAATACCCGACATACATCTATTGTCCAATACCTTTATCTGAAAAAAGGCGAACAGAAAGAGGATTCAATCAAGTAAGCGAGATGTTGAAAGCAGCAAGAATTCCTTTTCAGATGCTACTCAAAAGAGAGAAGCATCTGCTGGCTCAAGCAAAAAACACGCGAAAGGAAAGATTGGAGATGCCTCAACCTTTTGAACTTGCAGTCACCTTTTCTAAGATACAAAATAAAAAAATATTGATTATTGATGATGTCTATACAACAGGACAGACTCTTTTCCACGCAGCAGATTGTTTGCAGGTCGCACAGCCGAAAATCATCCGAACCATTTCTTTGGCGAGATGAATTAGATGTGGAAATTTGATAGCGATTTAATTTGCAAATAACCTAGAGTTCGATATAATAGAATTAAGAAGAGGGAAAGAGTGGTCCTTCTCCTTCTTGATTGTGGTAGACGAAAGGGGTAATTTTTATGTTTAGATATAATGTACGCGGCGAAAATATCGAAGTAACTGAAGCGATTCGCGACTACGTTGAGAAAAAAGTAGGCAAACTAGAACGCTATTTCAGTGACGCACCCGATGCAACGGCGCATGTGAACTTAAAAGTTTATACAGAAAAAACAGCAAAAGTGGAAGTAACGATCCCATTACCTTATCTTGTATTACGTGCCGAAGAAACTTCTCCAGATTTATACGCAAGTATCGATTTGGTTGTTGACAAATTGGAACGCCAAATCCGCAAATTCAAAACAAAAATTAATCGTAAATCCCGTGAAACGGGCATGAATACTGCAGATGCTGCTGCTTTATTCAATGAAGAGGACGAAAACGAAAATGATTCTGAATTAGATATCGTACGTACGAAACGCCTTTCATTGAAACCAATGGATAGTGAAGAAGCAGTCTTACAAATGAACATGCTGGGACATAACTTCTTTATTTTTGAAGATGCAGAAACAAATGGTACAAGTATCGTTTACCGCCGTAAAGATGGAAAATACGGACTGATTGAAACAGACTGATCAGCCTTACTTAAATAACAACGAAAACTTGCAGCAGCTACTGACAGCTGCCGCAAGTTTTTTTTGAGTTTCCTCCTCTTTTAGATGAAATATGAATAAATTATGAAGTTCTTACTTTAATACGCTTAAGATATTTCAATTATCTATAACTAATGATAAAATGAAAAGTAAAGTCTACATAGTCTGGATAATACACAGAAGGAAAAGGAGATTACACAACGCATGGCCAATTTGATTCGTTCACTTATCGAAAACGATAAGAAAGAACTAAAACGTTTAGATAGCATTGCAAAAAAAGTTGAAGCATACGCTGACCAAATGGCAGCATTAACTGATGAACAATTACAGGCAAAAACTGCTGAATTCAAGGGCAGATACCAAAAAGGAGAAACATTAGATCAATTACTTCCGGAAGCTTTTGCAGTCGTCCGAGAAGCAGCAAAACGTGTATTGGGGTTATATCCATACCACGTACAATTGATGGGTGGAATCGTGCTTCACGATGGAAATATCCCTGAAATGCGTACTGGTGAAGGTAAAACCTTGACCGCAACGATGCCAGTATATCTAAATGCTCTGACTGGCGAAGGGGTACACGTAGTTACCGTCAATGAATATTTAGCAACCCGTGACTCGACGGAAATGGGCGAACTTTATAATTTCTTAGGATTAACAGTGGGGTTGAATATCAACTCAAAATCTTCGGATGAAAAACGCGAGGCTTATAATTGTGATATCACTTATAGTACGAATAATGAATTAGGATTTGACTACTTGAGAGACAATATGGTCGTTTACCGCCATCAAATGGTACAACGTCCGCTGAATTATGCCATTGTCGATGAAGTTGACTCAATCTTGATTGATGAAGCGAGAACGCCGCTGATCATTTCAGGGCAAGCAGAAAAATCCACAGCTTTATATACAAGAGCAGACAACTTCGTGAAACGTTTGAAAGAAGAAGAAGATTATAAAATCGATGTACAATCAAAAACAATCAGTTTAACCGAAGCAGGGATCGAAAAAGCAGAAGAAACATTCGGTTTGGATAACTTATACGACATTGAAAATACTGCATTGACCCATCACTTGGATCAAGCATTGAGAGCCAACTATATCATGCTTTTAGATATCGATTATGTTGTCCAAGACGGAAAAGTACTGATTGTTGACCAGTTCACTGGTCGGATCATGGATGGACGCCGTTATTCAGATGGACTTCACCAAGCAATCGAAGCTAAAGAAGGCGTAGAGATCGAAGACGAAACGAAAACCATGGCGACGATCACTTTCCAGAACTATTTCCGTATGTACAAGAAACTTGCGGGAATGACTGGTACAGCTAAAACAGAAGAAGAAGAATTCAGAGAAATTTATAACATCCAAGTATATCAGATTCCGACAAATCGTCCGGTTATCCGTGATGATCGTCCAGATTTACTTTACCCAACATTACAAAGCAAGTTCCACGCTGTCGTGCAAGATATCAAAGATCGCTACCGCAAAGGTCAACCTGTGTTAGTCGGAACTGTTGCGGTTGAAACATCTGAGTTATTATCAGATATGCTGAATCAAGAACGTATTCCTCATGAAGTGCTGAATGCGAAAAATCACTTTAAAGAAGCAGAGATCATCATGAATGCTGGTCAAAAAGGTGCTGTGACGATTGCTACCAACATGGCTGGTCGGGGAACAGATATCAAGTTAGGACTTGGGGTAAGAGAACTTGGTGGTCTAGCAGTTATCGGGACAGAACGACATGAATCTCGTCGTATCGATAACCAGCTTCGAGGACGTGCAGGACGTCAAGGAGACCCTGGTATGTCACAATTCTACTTGTCATTGGAAGATGATTTGATGAAACGATTCGGTTCAGA
Organism: Enterococcus sp. H57; assembly: GCF_003112495.1. Lineage (NCBI taxonomy): Bacteria > Bacillati > Bacillota > Bacilli > Lactobacillales > Enterococcaceae > Enterococcus > Enterococcus sp. H57. The sequence continues at coordinate 65,685 of NZ_BEHC01000056.1, read as the reverse complement.
ACGAATCAAAGCTTTCCTAGATCGGATGAAGATCGGTGAGGAAGATGCTGTTATCCAAAGCAAGATGCTGACGAAACAAGTAGAATCTGCACAAAAACGTGTAGAAGGAAATAACTATGACACACGTAAAAACGTCTTACAATACGATGATGTGATGCGTGAACAACGTGAAGTAATCTATAAACAGCGACAAGAAGTAATCATGGAAGAAAAAAGCTTATCCAAGCCACTAATGAACATGGTCAAACGGACAATCAGTCGTGTAGTAGATGCGCATACACAATTAGAGAAAGAAAATTGGAATTTGGAAAGTATCATCGATTTTGCCGGCAGTACTCTTGTCCATGAAGATAGTATTACTCTTGCAGATATCGAAGGAAAAACATCTCAGGAGATCAAAGAGTATCTAAACGAACGAGCACAAGAAGTATTTAATACCAAAGCGGCTCAACTAAATGGTCCAGAGCAACTGTTGGAATTTGAAAAAGTCGTGATCTTGCGTGTTGTGGACTCTAAATGGACAGACCATATTGATGCAATGGATCAATTACGTCAGTCAATCGGCTTACGTGCTTATGGACAGAACAATCCATTAGTCGAATATCAAACAGAAGGCTATAAGATGTTTGAAGATATGGTAGGCGCCATCGAGTATGAAGTCACTCGAATCTTTATGAAAGCTGAGATCCGTCAAAACGTACAGCGTGAACAGGTTTCTCAAGGAACAGCTTCTCACTCAGAAGACGGAGATGCCAAAGAAAATAGTAATACTAGCGCGAAAAAACAGCCAATCCATGTGAACAAGGTCGGAAGAAATGATCCTTGTCCTTGTGGAAGCGGGAAAAAATATAAGAACTGTCATGGAAAAAATGCAAACTAATTTCTGACAGCAGGATTGGTGAGACAAATTCTTTTTTTAAGAATTCGTCTCACCTTCTTTCTGTTATTTGCTGATTCTGTTAGACTAGATATAATGAAAAAAGTATAGTGAAAGAAGGAAAAAACATGGAAATATCCGAAATTCGAAATCTCCTGACAGAAATGCAGGAAAAGGTCACAAGTTTCAGGAGGTCTCTTTGACTTAGATCAGCTGGAAGAAGACATCGCGGAAGCAGAAGCAAAAATGGCTGAACCTGGTTTTTGGGATGACAGCGAAGCCGCACAAAAAGTGATCAGTGAAAATAACGCTAATAAAGAAACTTATGACCAATTCCATTCTCTTGCCGAAGAACTAGAAGAAATCGAATTGATGGTGGAGATGCTGCAAGAAGAACCTGATGCAGCAATGCAAGAAGAAGCAGAAACACGTATCAATGCATTAGATGAAAAAATGAAGACGTATGAATTATCTATGCTGTTAGACGGACCTTATGATCGAAACAATGCGATCGTCGAATTGCATCCAGGGGCTGGTGGAACGGAGTCCCAAGACTGGGGCAGCATGCTTTTACGTATGTATACACGTTGGGCAGAGCAGCATGGCTATCAAGTAGAAACACTAGATTATCAAGCAGGTGATGAAGCAGGGATCAAGAGTGTGACCCTGCTGATTAAAGGACATAACGCTTTTGGTTATCTAAAATCAGAAAAAGGTGTTCATCGCCTTGTACGGATTTCGCCTTTTGACTCAGCGAAACGACGTCATACTTCTTTTTGTTCGGTAGATGTGATGCCAGAGCTTGATGAAACGATCGATATAGAAATCAATCCAGATGATTTGAAAATCGATACGTACCGAGCAAGTGGTGCAGGTGGTCAGCACATCAATAAAACAGAATCTGCTGTACGGATCACTCACTTGCCTACAGGAACAGTAGTAGCTAGTCAGGCACAACGCTCACAATTGAAAAACCGTGAGCAAGCGATGGGGATGTTAAAAGCTAAGCTTTATCAATTAGAAGTGGAAAAGAAAGAACAAGAAGCAGCTGCACTTCGAGGAGAACAAAAAGAAATCGGCTGGGGTTCACAGATCCGTTCTTATGTTTTCCATCCCTATTCTATGGTAAAAGACCATCGGACAAACGTAGAGACAGGAAATGTCCAAGCAGTTATGGACGGTGACCTTGATTTATTTATTGACGGCTATTTAAAAATGCATCTACAATAAGAACCCATTGTTAAATTGAAATAAAATTGTAAGATTTTGCAAGCATGTTGAAACATTGCCATGCTATAATAGCTAAAGACTGAAAAAGATATGGAGAGAACGCCATGATTGAAATGAAGGATGTAATGAAGAAGTACTCAAATGGTACGACCGCTATCCGCAATCTCTCGATTGTCATCGAACAAGGAGAGTTTGTCTATGTGGTTGGTCCGTCTGGAGCCGGTAAATCTACATTCATCAAATTGATGTATCGAGAAGAAAAAGCTTCAAAAGGAACTTTGAACGTCGCAGGTCATGATCTAATAGCAATCAAAAACCGCGAAGTTCCTTATCTACGCAGAGAAATCGGCGTGGTGTTCCAAGACTATAAATTATTACCAAGAAAAACAGTATATGAAAATGTTGCGTACGCTATGCAAGTTATCGGCAGAAAACCTCGAGATATCAAAAAACGAGTAATGGAAGTGCTGGACCTTGTTGGTTTGAAACACAAAGTTCGAGTCTTTCCTAGCGAATTATCCGGTGGGGAACAGCAACGTGTCTCTATTGCTCGGGCAATCGTGAATACGCCTAAAGTACTTATCGCGGATGAACCGACAGGAAATCTGGATCCAGAAAACTCATGGGAAATCATGAAATTATTAGATCGGATCAATGCCCAAGGAACTACTGTCGTGATGGCTACACATAACAGTACGATCGTAAATACGATTCGGCACCGAGTAATTGCTATCGAAAACGGCCGCATTATTCGAGATCAAGCGGAAGGGGAATATGGATACGATGATTAGAACCTTTTTCCGCCATTTATTAGAAAGTATCAAGAGTTTGAAACGTAACGGCTGGATGACAGTTGCTTCAGTCAGTGCGGTAACGATCACGTTGACTTTAGTCGGTGTATTCATGGCAGTTATCATGAATGCAACTAAATTAGCTCAAGATATAGAAGGAAACGTTGATGTATCTGTATTCGTAGATATCGGTACAAAAGACGAAGAGATGAAAAAGCTAGAAAAAGAATTGAATGACTTAGATCATGTTAAAAAAGTTGAATTTTCAAGCAAAGAACAGGAATTGAAAAAAATCCAAAACGAAATGGGTGATTCCTGGAAATTGTTTGAAGGTGACAATAACCCGTTATATGATGTGTATGTAGTAAGTGCTACTGATCCTTCTTATACAAAACAAGTAGCAGAAGAAGCAGCAGATTTGAAGAATGTTTCTCGTTCTGATTACGGTGGAGCTTCCTCAGATCGGATTTTCCAAATCGCTGGTGCAGTTCGGACATGGGGATTAGTTGCAGCGGCATTGCTGCTGTTCGTAGCGATGTTTCTCATTTCGAACACGATTCGGATCACGATTTTGTCTAGACAGCGTGAAATTCAAATCATGCGTTTAGTCGGTGCAAAAAATGGATATATTCGCTGGCCGTTTTTCCTTGAAGGTGGCTGGATCGGTCTGATCGGTGCGATTCTTCCGATTTTGATCATCACATTTGGTTATGCATGGTTTTTCCAATTGATCAATCCATCATTATTACGTTCCCATTATTCATTGATTCATCCACAAAATATCGTTTGGAAAATCAATCTTTTAATGGTCGGCATTGGTGTGATCATTGGTTCACTTGGCTCGATCATTTCTATGAGACGTTTCTTGAAATTCTAATACCACAATATAAATAAAATGAGAAAGTTGGACAGTTTCGTTCCAGCTTTCTTTTTTTATTGGCTAGGAGAATAGAAGGAAGCGGCTTTTTTTCCTTTACTTTAAAAAACAACTTGGGTATTCTTAAGTTGGTAGAAGAAGAGGTGAAGCCGTGAAAATTATCGTTGACAATTTTTTTACGATCCTTTTGATTATGAATATTTTGCTTTCCTTTATCATCGTTTTTCGAGAAAGAAAGGAAACTGCTCAAACATGGGCATGGCTGCTCGTTTTGATGTTCATTCCAGTTGTAGGATTTATTTTATATATTTTTTTAGGAAGAGGGATTTCCAAAGAGAAAATCTTTGATTTGAAGATCCAAGGGAAAATCGGTAAGAACCTGGAAATTGAAGAAGACAAACAGGCATTGATGCGAGGGCTTTATCCTCATCCGCCTACTGGACAAGTAGATGTGAAACAATTGATCTATATGCTCACGGTATTTGAAAGTACGCTCTATACGACTAAAAATGAAATCACTTTATTTACAGATGGTCGTGAAAAATTCGATGCGCTGATTGAAGATATCAAGCAAGCAGAAGACCATATCCACTTCCAGTATTATATTTATCGCAGTGATGCATTAGGTGAAGAAGTTCGAGATGCATTGACAGAGGCGGCAAGACGAGGAGTAAAAGTCAGAGTCCTTCTTGATGCATGGGGTTCCACACAAGTTTCTTCCAGCTTTTTTCAGAATTTGAAAAAAGCAGGCGGAGAAGTCGCATCTTTCTTTCCTCTATTTGTTCCGTATATTAATCCTCGGATCAATTATCGCAATCATCGTAAAATCGTAGTTATTGATGGGAAAATCGGATATACAGGTGGGTTCAATGTTGGAAATGAATATCTAGGATTGGTAAAGAAATTTGGTTATTGGCGAGACAATCATTTGCGTATTTACGGAGAAGCGGTGTATACCTTGCAAAACCGTTTTTTGATGGACTGGAATTCTCAGCATACAAAAGAAGTAGGCTATTCTCCCAAATTTTTTCCGTCCATTCACACTACTGGTGATATAGCTGTTCAAATCGTGACAAGCGGACCAGATACCGAACATGAACAAATCAAAATGACTTATTTGAAAATGATTTCGTTAGCCAAACGGGAGATATTGATCCAAACGCCTTATTACATACCGGATGGATCGATTCATGAAGCACTGAAGTTGGCTCTTCTTTCAGGCGTAAAAGTTCATATCCAAATACCTAACAAACCAGATCATCTTCTCGTTTACTGGGCAACGTATTCTTTCGCTGCAGAGCTGATCGAGTATGGAGCAAGGATCGAAACATATGAGAATGGATTTATTCATGCAAAGACGATGATTATCGATGGTGGCATTGTTTCAGTTGGCTCAGCAAATATCGATGTTCGTTCATTTCGCTTGGACTTTGAGGTCAATACACTGATTTATGATGAACGAATGGCTTCACGTGTAAGAAAAGCTTTTTTTGAAGACTCGAAAATTTCTACGCATCTCACAAAAGAAATGTATGAAAACCGAGGAATAATCATCAAGATGAAAGAAGGATTAGCAAGATTGATTTCGCCGCTCCTTTAAAACACAAAAAGGACATGAGAACCATCAACAGATGGAGATCTCGTGTCCTTTTCTAACGGGGCCATTTCTGAGAGTACGTCAGAAATGGAGAAAGCGTCTCGCATGAGCGAAATTAACTTTGGGGTATCTCTTGTTTTTTGGGGAAAGCAAGAAATAAGCTAATATATGCTATTAAAAGAGACACATTTCAAAGCCAGTATAGCATAGAAATTTTTAATGAGATAGTTTATTTTACAATTATGAGAATTTATTTTGTTATTTAATGATTTTGATCCGTTTTCATCAAGTAATGAAAATGATAAAATAAACATACTTTAGGATTAAAGGAGATTTCTAATGAAAAAACTTAAATTATTCTTACCAATAATAGGATTAGCCATTCTTTTATCAGGCTGTTCAAAGTGGATTGATCGAGGAGAATCCATTACGGCTGTTGGCTCTTCTGCTTTACAGCCTTTAGTAGAAACAGTTGCTGAAACTTACCAGACAGAAAATCCTGGAAAATTCATCAATGTACAAGGGGGCGGAAGCGGAACTGGTTTGTCTCAAGTACAGTCAGGAGCAGTCGACATCGGAAACTCTGATTTGTTTGCGGAAGAAAAATCGGGGATCGATGCCTCAGCATTAGTCGATCATCGAGTAGCAGTTGTTGGGATCACTCCTATTGTGAACAAGGATATTGGCGTAAAAGACATCAGTATGGAAAACCTGAAAAAACTATTTACAGGCGAGATCAAAAACTGGAGTGAAGTCGGTGGAAAAGATCAGCCAGTAGTTATATTGAACCGCGCTTCAGGAAGCGGAACCCGTAGCACGTTTGAAAAATGGGTATTGGACGGAGAAACAGCTGTTCAGGCACAAGAACAAGATTCAAGCGGAATGGTGCGCCAGATCGTTGCCGACACACCCGGTGCAATCAGCTATGTTGCTTTTTCTTATGTTTCCGATGATGTAGATACATTGAATGTTAACGGTGTAGAACCGACAGATGAAAATGTGACAACGAACAAATGGACGATTTGGGCATATGAACATATGTACACAAGAGATCATCCAAAAAAACTGACAAAAGAATTTTTAGACTATATCTTATCTGATGAAGTACAAGATAACATCGTTGGAGAACTAGGTTATATCCCTGTTTCTCATATGAAAGTCGAACGTGATTGGCAAGGAAATATCGTTAAAGAGTAATCTTTACACAAAATTTACAAACTTAGCTAAACTTTTACATGTTATTAAAACCAAATTGATGTTCAATTTGTACACTGAGTGAGTATGTTAAACCTGATTAAGGGGGAGTCATCTGTGGAAGATGTGAAAAAAGTATTATTAACAAAATCAAAACGTTCAAAAATGGAACAGCGTGGAAAATTCATCAGTTTTTTATGTATCGCGCTGATCGTGTTGGTTGTATTATCTATTTTTTATTTTGTAGCTAGTAAAGGATTGGCCACCTTTTTTACTGATAAGATCAATGTATTTGATTTTCTGTTTGGTACAGATTGGAATCCAAGCCAAATCGGAGCAAATGGGAAACCAATGGTAGGGGCATTGCCTATGATCACAGGTTCGTTTATTGTGACCTTTTTATCTGCTATCGTTGCCACGCCATTTGCCATTGGTGCAGCAGTATTCATGACGGAGATCTCTCCTAAAAACGGAACGAAGATCTTACAGCCGGTCATCGAGCTGCTTGTAGGTATTCCTTCTGTCGTTTACGGTTTTATCGGTTTATCAGTTATCGTGCCTTTTGTCAGAAGTATTTTTGGCGGGACAGGGTTTGGTATCTTAGCTGGTACATTTGTGTTGTTCGTTATGATCTTGCCGACTGTCACAACGATGACTGTTGATGCATTAAAGGCAGTACCACGGCACTATCGGGAAGCTTCATTAGCGCTTGGTGCCACAAGATGGCAAACAATCTACAAAGTCGTGCTACGAGCAGCCGTGCCCGGGATTTTAACAGCAGTCGTTTTTGGTATGGCTCGTGCGTTTGGTGAAGCCTTAGCTATCCAAATGGTCATCGGTAATGCAGCATTGATGCCAACAGGACTTACTACTCCTGCTTCTACATTGACGTCCATCTTAACAATGGGAATCGGAAATACAATCATGGGAACAGTTGAAAATAATGTGTTATGGTCATTAGCGCTGATCTTGCTATTGATGTCATTATTCTTTAATATCGTGATCCGTATGATTGGGAAGAAAGGAGAGCTGAAATAATGAACGCAAAACGCTCAGATAAAATTGCTACAGGTGTTTTATATGTAGTTTCGGGGATCATCGTATTGATTTTAGCAGCTTTACTACTTTATATCTTAGTTCGGGGAATACCGCACATTTCATGGTCCTTCTTGACCGAACCTTCCAAAGCCTACCAAGAAGGCGGTGGAATCGGGATCCAGCTATTTAACTCGATTTATTTGCTTTTGATCACGATGATCATCAGTTTTCCTATTTCTTTAGGTGCGGGTATCTATCTTTCAGAATATGCTGGAAAAAACTGGCTAACAGATGTGATTCGCACGTCGATTGAAATTTTGAGCTCATTGCCTTCTGTCGTTGTCGGTTTATTCGGTTTCTTGGTTTTCGTTATTCAATTCCAGTATGGTTTCTCGATTATTTCTGGTGCATTGGCTTTGACTGTATTCAACTTGCCTCTTTTGACTAGAACAGTTGAGGAGTCTTTACAAGCGGTCCATTACACACAACGAGAAGCAGGATTGGCCTTAGGTTTGTCACGCTGGGAAACAGTGATAAAAGTGGTGGTTCCAGAAGCGACACCAGGGATTTTGACTGGTGTGATCCTAAGTTCTGGAAGAATTTTTGGTGAAGCAGCTGCATTGATCTATACGGCTGGACAAAGTGCACCTGCGTTAGATTTTACGAACTGGAATCCATTAAGTGTTTCAAGCCCGATCAGCATTTTCCGTCAAGCTGAAACATTAGCTGTCCATATTTGGAAGATCAATACAGAAGGCACGATGCCTGATGGTGTTTCTGTTTCGGCTGGCGCTTCTGCCGTGTTGATCATTGCTGTTTTACTGTTCAACTTCGGCGCTCGTGCGATTGGCAAACGATTATACCGAAAAATGACTTCAGCCTAAGGAGAAGAAGCAAAATGAAAAAATATAACTGGAATGAAACAAATGTCATCACCATGCCAAAAGAGAAAGAAGTAGCACTATATACGGATGATCTACATGTCTGGTATGGCGACAATGAAGCAATCAAAGGAGTGGATCTGGAATTTGAAAAAAATAAGATCACTGCACTGATTGGTCCTTCCGGCTGCGGAAAATCTACGTATCTTCGTTCGTTGAATCGAATGAATGATGGGATCGCTAATACGAAAATCACTGGGAAAATCATGTATCAAGGCGTAGATATTAATGCGCCTCAAGTGGATGTTTATGAGATGCGCAAACGGATTGGCATGGTTTTTCAACGTCCTAATCCGTTCAGCAAGTCGATTTATGACAATATTACATTTGCTTTGAAACAGCACGGCGAAAAAAACAAAAAGAAATTAGATGAAATCGTTGAAACAAGCTTGAAACAAGCTGCCTTGTGGGACCAAGTAAAAGACAGCTTGGACAAAAGTGCCTTGGCTTTATCTGGTGGGCAACAGCAACGTTTATGTATTGCTCGTGCGATCGCGATGAAACCTGATATCTTGCTGCTAGACGAGCCGGCAAGTGCTTTGGACCCTATTTCGACAGGAACGGTTGAAGAAACACTTGTAAACTTGAAAGAAGACTATACGATCATCATCGTGACGCATAACATGCAACAAGCAGCTCGTATCAGCGACTATACTGCCTTTTTCTATCTAGGAAAAGTAATGGAATATGACAAAACTAACAAGATATTTACCAGACCAAAAATTCAGGCAACCGAAGATTATGTGTCCGGTCATTTTGGTTAAGACGGAGGCCTCAACATGACAAAAGAAATTATTTCATCTAAAGATCTTCATCTGTATTATGGAAAGAAAGAAGCACTAAAAGGGATCGATCTAAGTTTCAATCAAGGGGAAATCACTGCGATGATCGGTCCTTCTGGTTGCGGGAAATCCACTTATCTGCGTTCTTTGAACCGGATGAATGACCTGATTCCGAATGTAACGATCACCGGAAGTGTTTTATATAAAGACAAAGACATCTATGGTCCAAAAACAGATGTTGTTGAACTAAGAAAAGAAATCGGCATGGTATTCCAGCAGCCAAACCCATTTCCTTTTTCTATCTATGAAAATGTCATCTATGGATTGAAATTAAAAGGGGAAAAAGATAAAAAAGTCCTTGATCAAGTAGTTGAAGAAAGCCTGAAGGCAGCGTCTGTTTGGGATGATGTGAAAGACAAATTGCACAAAAGTGCTTTATCTTTATCCGGCGGGCAGCAGCAGCGTGTATGTATCGCACGTGTTTTGGCAGTTAATCCGGAAATCATCTTATTGGATGAACCAACAAGTGCGCTTGATCCTGTTTCTACTGGGAAAATCGAAAGTATGCTGTTAGAATTAAGAGAGCGGTATACGATGATCATCGTGACCCATAATATGTCTCAAGCTTCACGTATTTCAGATAAGACGGCATTCTTTTTAGATGGTCACTTGATCGAATACAATGATACGAAGAAGATATTCATGAATCCAGAAAAACAAGAGACAGAAGATTATATTTCAGGTCGATTTGGATAAGGAGGAAACGGAATGCTACGTACACAATTTGAAGAAGAATTGCTGAATCTCCATAATCAGTTCTACGAAATGGGGATGATGGTGAGCAGCGCCGTGCACAAGTCAGTTCGTGCATACATCAAACACGATAAAATCTTAGCCCAAGAAGTTATCGAAAACGATATAAATATCAATAACATGGAAACACGCTTGGAGAAGAAAAGTTTTGAAATGATCGCATTGCAACAGCCAGTTACAACTGATTTGCGTATGATCATTACGGTCATGAAAGCTAGCTCGGATTTAGAACGTATGGCCGATCATGCGGTGTCTGTTGCTAAATCCACGATTCGCGTAAAAGGGCAGACGAGAATACCGGAAATCGAAAAAGAGATCTCCGATATGTCCGATTATGTGAAAAAAATGGTGGACAACGTCCTAGTTGCTTATGTCAAAACAGACGAAAAAGACGCACGTACGATCGCCAATATGGATCAAAGAGTCAATGACTATTTCAATCGAATCTATAATGCAACAATCAAAAATATGCAGGAAAATCCTGAGACAGTCATCAGTGGAACAGACTACTTGAATGTTGCCAGTTATCTAGAACGGATCGGAGACTATGTGACAAACATCTGTGAATGGATCGTCTACTTGGCTACAGGGAAAATCACTGAGTTAAATACGAACCACAATGAGATTTTCTAAACTGAAGCTGTGATTCTGCCGTTTGTTTAGGAAAAGAGGTTGTGAAATCAGCGGTTGTGAAAAAGCTGTTCTGCATCTGCGGTAATAAGAACAGTCAAACAAAAAATAGCTCCTCCTATTTTTCGTTTGGCTGGACTTATTACCGCAGATGCAAGCTTTTAAACACTGTTTATTCGGGAAAGGGTTTGTGACAAAACATGTCACAAACCCTTTTCATCATTTCATAGAAAGGATAAAGAATGCAAAAAAAATTAGCATCATCACTATATTTTTTATTTGTGTGCTTACTTCATGGGCTATTCAGCATCAAGCTGCTTTATATGAAGTACCTGTCATCGAGATCGAAAAAGTACGAATAAAAGAGGATCATCAATTGATTACAGGAAAACTGATGAACACGGATCAAAAAGGAGAATCGATTTATTTATCGGTTCCTTATCAAAAAAATCAAATAGAAACAGCAAATATAAAAGCGAGACAAATGTATCTAGTCCAAATGCATGGAGATGAATGGCAGCTAGTAGCAAAAAAAATGATGGCTGGCTTTTCTTCTTCACAAGTATCTTCATTGGCGCCATGTTGCTTATTGGCGGAAAACAGGGTCTATTTGCTTTAGGAAGTCTCATCATCAATATCGTTTTACTTTTACTTTTGTTGCTCATCTTTACTAAAACAGAAGGGATTTCTCTATTAAATATATCTATCCTGTTCGTCGTTATAGGGATGATTATTAGCATATTGGCTTTAGATGGATGGAATAGAAGCAGTATAATCAAAATTTCAGCTGCAGTTACGAGTGTTTTTTTAGCATTTTTTATTTGTCTTTTGACAATGAATCATTGGAAAGACCAAGGACTGCGCTATGAGGAACTGAATTATCTGACACGACCGTATCGTTCTGTTTTTCTTTCTAGCGTACTGATTGGAACAGCTGGAGGAACACTCGATACCGTTATCATAGTCATTGCGACATTAGAAGAATTGACTAAGCGACAACCAGAAATAACAGCGAAACAGTTATGGCTTTCAGGAAGGCAAGTGGGTCGAGATGTGATTGGCTCGGTGACCAATATCCTTTTGTTCGTCTATATCAGTGGGTCAGTTCCATCGCTTCTTTTATATTTAGGAAATCAATGGTCGTTCAAAGAAACGATAGAACAGCATTTATCATTGGAATTTTTACGCATCATTGCTGGCAGCTTAGAAATAGTATTATCGATCCCTGTCTCGGTCCTCTTTTTTCTGACTGTAAGGAGGCTGAAACGATGAATGTACTTATTATACTTGTTGGGATTTTAGCAATCAGCGTGCTACTTATTGGCGGTACGCAAGGTTTTAGGCTTATTCATCAATTTAGGGATCTTTTTCCTGTTGTTATTCGGTTATCATCAGAAGTGGCCGATACTGGCATTGTCGGTCATAGGATTTTTATTGATTGCTGTGGTTATCTTATTTTTTATCAACGGTTATAATCTAAAAATGCGTGCAGCTTTTGTGAGTATACTGATCTTTTTATTTTGTTTCCTACTATTGCTTCCTATCACTGATTTTTTAGCGATCCAAGGTTTTACATCGGTAGAACTAGAAGAATTATCTGGCTTAGATAAGACTTTAGCGATTGATTTTAGATTACTTACGAGATCGTTGCTTCTGATTAGTCTTAGTGGTGCTGTTTTAGATGCTAGTGTAGCAATTTCTAGTGGGACATTCGAAGTATATCAGGCAAATCCGCAATTATCTTTTTACCAATTGCACCATTCTAGTTTCGCTATTGCTAAAAAAATATTGGCGTCAACAGTAATGACACTTCTTTTTGCATTCATGGGAAGTTCTTTAGCGTTGATCCTCTGGTTTATTGATTTAGACATTCCTTTTCAGCAAGTGATCAATGAAAAATCATTTGTTCTAGAATATACGATGGCTATTCTTACCACATTGTCCGCACTACTTGTTCTTCCTTTAACCTGCGTGACTACAGCATATCTCTTTACAAAAAAGAAAGAACAACTCAAGATGGAGTAAAAGTTACAACTTAAGTCCTATGACATTTTTACTGAATCAGTGCATAATATGGATGTAAGGAAAAGCTTGCAAACAATTTTGCTTAAGGAGGCAATTTCCATGAAAGAAAGAGAACGTATTTTAGATTTAGTGAAAAAAGGAATCCTTTCGACTGAAGAAGGCTTAGATTTATTAGAAAGCATGGCAACTGAAAAAGACGAAAAGCAAATAAAAAAAGAAGCAGACAAGGTAACTGCTAGTCATAAAGAAAAAGATCAGGCAAGTCAATTGATCGATAAACTTGAAAACGGCGAAGAAGAAATTTCTGAGCCAGTTGATCCAAAGGAAAGAGAAAGACAAGATCAAGAAAACTTAGAAAAGATCTTAGATGAACTAGCAACTGAAGCGAATAAAACTTCGGCGCGTCTAGATGAAGTAAATGCTCAATTCGCTGACAATAAGGCAGCACGCAATGAGAAACAGGAAGCATTGATGCAGCTGAATACAAAAGAAGAATTAGGCGAGTTGACAGAAGAAGAATTAGCACAGCGTCAGACGTTAGAAGCAGAAATCAAAGAGTTAGAAGCTAGTGGCGATACACTGTTAGAAGAACAATTGAAATTAGAAGCAGAATTAAAAGATATCCGTAAGAATCAATGGTCTGAGAAAAAAGAAACGTTTACTGATAAGTTTGAATTGCCAGATGATTGGAAAGATCAAGCAACAGATACACTGAATCAAGTAGGCGAAAAAATGTCAGAAGCTGGATCACAGTTAGGAAAATTCTTGAAGAAAACATTCCAAACTGTTTCAGAAACAGTGAATGATAACATGGAATGGAAAGATGTCAGCTTACGTGTCCCTGGGATTGCGACAACGAAATTTGAGCATGAATTTTACTATGAAGCTCCTGCAGCAAGTATCCTTGATATCAAGGCAGCAAACGGAAACGTGACGTTAAAAACGTGGGACAGCAACGATGTGAAAGTTGAAGCTAAGATCAAACTTTACGGAAAAATGGGTGCTGAACCATTTGAAGCATTCTCTGAACGGAGCCAGATTGAGGTTAATGAAGATCATATCTCCTTCCAAATTCCAAATAAACGTGTGCGTGCAGACCTTGTTTTCTACTTACCTAAACGAGTATACGACCACGCAGCTATTAAACTTCTAAATGGCAACATCATGATTGAAACATTGGAAGCTAAAGATATTTATACAAAATCTACGAATGGTAACATCATCGTGGACCAATTAACTGCAACGATGCTGGAAGTAGAAGGTGTAAACGGCAATATCGATATTCGAAACGGGAACATCTTAGATTCTATTATTGAAACAGTAAATGGTACAGTGACATTTGGTGCGACAGCAGAAAACCTTTCTGTGTCTTTGGTAAATGGTGATGTACGTCTTACGATTAAAGAAGATAATTTGAAAAAAGTAGAAGCAAGTTCAGTGAACGGAAATGTCAAAGTCGCTTTACCAGATGGCATCGGTTTGGAAGGACATGCTAAAACAAGTCTTGGAAGTATCAACAGCCGTCTGTCCAATTACGAAGTAGTTCGTGAGAAAAAAGAACGGACAAACCAAATGTTGCAATTCCGTCGTGTTTCAGATGGTGAAATCGCGCAAGTGCAACTTTCAACGACAACAGGAAGTATCTATTTAAAAGATACAGATAAATAAAGAGGTTGTGAAAGAGATGTTCAGCCTTGAGCAATAAGAAGCGATTTTGTAAAATAGCTTCCCCTATTTTACAAAATTGTGCCTTATTGCCGATAGGCTATCTCTTGAACACCGTTTACCAAGAGATTATGAACCTGCCAATTATCGCCGAGTCACAAGGAATAATTTCAGAAAAAGCTCGTCACGTTTTATGAATATGGTAATTTGTGACCGAGAATTTTGCAGAAAGACACCGATTAAGAAGAAGGTTGTCACAACGATTTTCTTCATTTAAAATAGTAGAACAGAGGTGAGACATGATGAAAAAAAAGTTGACAAAATCCAATAAAAATGTTGTTTTGACAGGGACTTTAGCAGGAATAGGAGAATACATCGGGATTGATCCGACTGTTATCCGTGTGCTTTATGTATTCCTGAGCTTAGTTGCTTTTGGAAGTCCAATCATTTTATACATTTTATTAGCTTTGATTATCCCATCTGCGCGTTCTGCACGAACAAACTATGGACATAACAATGCATATTATGAAAAAAACAATTATCGTGAACAAACTCGTGAACAAACAAAAAAACGCAAAGAAGCGGAAAAAATCGATGATGACGAATGGAGTGACTTTTAATGTCGTACTTTCAACGTATTTTAGTTAATACGTTAACATTCATATCATTGGCTGTTCTTTTTCCTGCGATGGTCCATGTGAGCAGTATTTGGACGGCCGTTCTTGCCAGCTTCGTATTGTCTGTGTTGAATATGTTTGTCAAACCGATTTTGACGATACTGTCCCTGCCCTTTACATTAGTCACATTGGGATTGTTTACGTTTGTTATCAATGCAGCGATTCTTAAAATGACCTCCTTTTTTGTGGGAGCAGAACATTTTAGTTTTTCTTCATTCGGTGCAGCGTTGTTAGTAGCTATCTTGATGTCGCTTGTCAATGTAATTGTCAGCGAACATAACAGTAGAAAATAAAAGAAAGCTGTGCCGAACTATCGGCGCAGTTTTTTTTATTTAGAATCAGGAATGCGTTTTCTATTACATTGGTAATTAAATAAAAACGTTTTTTTTAATTGGTAGTACTTTTGGCTAGACAATGATAAAATGATAGAGAACACTCTAATAGAAATGAGGTAGCATGAATGTCAGAAGTTGTAAAAGTTAGCCAATTAGTGAAAAAATTATCTTTGGAAATCGTGACAGGCGACGAGAAAAGCTTAGACCGTGTCATCGTAACTGGGGACATCTCACGCCCAGGACTAGAGTTGACTGGTTATTTTAATTATTATTCCCATAATCGTTTACAGCTATTTGGCAGTAAAGAAATCAGTTTTGCGGAACGGATGATCCCAGAAGAGCGTTTGATCATCATGAGAAGATTATGTAGTGAAGATATGCCCGCATTTATTATTTCAAGAGGATTACCGGCTCCAGAAGAAATGATCCAGGCAGCAAATGAAAATGGGATAGCTGTACTGCGTTCTCCCATCTCAACTTCTCGTTTATTAGGAGAATTATCCAGTTATTTAGATGGTCGCCTTGCCCCTCGAACAAGTGTCCACGGTGTTTTAGTGGATGTTTACGGATTAGGTGTACTGATTCAAGGTGACAGTGGGATAGGAAAAAGTGAAACAGCGTTGGAGTTGATCAAACGCGGTCATCGATTGATCGCAGACGATCGAGTAGATGTTTATCAGCAAGATGAATTAACGGTGATCGGAGAACCGCCTAAAATCCTGGAACATCTAATTGAAATCCGAGGAATCGGGATCATTGATGTAATGAATCTTTTTGGTGCGAGTGCGGTACGTGGCTCTATGCAAGTCCAGTTGGCTGTTTATCTGGAAGCATGGGCAAAAGATAAGAAATACGACCGTCTGGGCTCTGAAGACACGACCGTTGAAATCGCGGAAGTGGGCATTCCACAAATAAAAATCCCTGTCAAAACAGGACGAAACGTTGCAATCATCATTGAAGTAGCCGCGATGAATTTCCGTGCACGTACAATGGGCTTTGACGCAACGAAAACATTTGAAGAAAGATTAAGTCGCTTGATTGAAGAAAACTCAGGCAACGACTAGCAAGGAGTGACAATATGTTAGCACAAATCAATCGAGTTGCTTTTGAGCTTGTAGGGATTCCTATCTACTGGTATGCATTGATCATCGTATCAGGTATCATTATCGCCATGTGGCTTAGCAGCAGAGAGGCTGTTCGGGTAGGATTAAAAGCAGATGATGTGACAGATTTTATGTTGTGGGGATTGCCTATCTCCATTATTGGCGCTCGCTTATATTATGTTTTATTTGATCTTCCCCAGTATATAGCTGATCCAATCCAAATATTCAATATCCGTTCAGGAGGCTTAGCTATTTATGGCGGACTGATTGCAGGCGCGATCACGCTGTATTTTTTTACTAAATATCATTTTATTTCTTTGTGGACTTTTTTAGATATCGCTGCACCAAGTGTATTATTAGCACAGGCAATCGGTCGTTGGGGAAATTTCATGAACCACGAAGCATATGGACCAGACACGACGCGAAGCTTCTTAGAAAGTCTGCATTTACCGCAATTCATCATTGATAATATGTATATCGAAGGGATCTATCGTCAACCAACATTTCTTTATGAATCACTTTGGAGTTTGATTGGATTTATTTTGCTTTTGTTTTTACGAAAGAAACCACACCTTTTGAAAAAAGGCGAAGTCCTTTTATGTTATCTAATGTGGTATAGTTTCGGGCGTTTCTTTATTGAAGGATTACGTACAGACAGTCTTTACTTTTTAGGTGTGATCCGTATTTCTCAATTATTATCTGCTGTGTTATTTGTCGGTACATTGATTCTATTTATTTGGCGCAGAAAAAAAGGAAATTTATCGGATTATGACCGCTCATTAGGAAAAAATCAACAAATTATCTGATTTTTAGAGCGTTAAAAATGAAAAAAATTTCAGGAGTGGTAAAATGAATTATAGAGTAGCGGTTTTAGGACCAGGCTCTTGGGGTACTGCTTTGGCACAAGTCCTCGCCGAAAACGGACATGACGTTCGGATTTGGGGACATCGTGCTTCACAAGTAGAAGAAATCAACACCCAACACACGAATCAACGTTATTTACCAGATCATTATCTACCCGATTCCATCCAAGCATTCACCAATATGGAAGATGCAGTAAAAGACGCAGATGCGGTGCTATTCGTCATTCCAACGAAAGCAATACGTTCTGTTGCAAAAGAACTAGTGCCTAAATTGAATACAAAGCCAGTGATCATCCATGCAAGTAAAGGATTAGAACAGGGAACACATAAAAGGATCTCTGACATCTTGTTAGAGGAAATCCCAGCAGAAAAAAGAAAAGCTGTTGTTGTTCTTTCTGGACCAAGCCATGCAGAAGAAGTAGCGAAACATGACATCACTACGATCACAGCTGCAAGTACAGATGCAAAAGCAGCAAAATATGTACAAGAGCTGTTCATGAATAATTATTTTCGGATCTATACCAATCCTGATGTGATCGGTGTAGAGATGGGGGCAGCTTTGAAAAATATTATTGCTATTGGTGCTGGCGCTATTCACGGCTTAGGGTTTGGCGATAATGCAAAGGCAGCAATCATGACGCGCGGATTAGCTGAGATCAGCCGTTTAGGTGTAGCAATGGGTGCCAACCCGCTGACCTTTATCGGATTAAGCGGAGTAGGCGATCTAGTCGTTACTTGCACAAGTGTCCATTCTAGGAACTGGCGCGCAGGCAACTTGTTAGGACAAGGGCAGCCCCTAGAAGAGGTGCTAGCCAATATGGGAATGGTCGTTGAAGGTGTGAATACTACTCAAGCAGCGATGGAACTAGCCCAAATAATGGAAATCGAAATGCCCATCACTCAAACAATCTATGAAGTGCTGTATGAACAAAAAGAAATCAAAACAGCCGCAAAAGAAATCATGTTACGTGATGGGAAAAAAGAAAATGAATTCTCATTAACAATTTTTTGAAGGAGCGAATGTATATGAAAGTCAAAAAAGCAGTTATTCCAGCAGCAGGATTAGGAACAAGATTTTTACCAGCAACAAAAGCTATGGCAAAGGAAATGTTGCCAATTGTTGATAAACCAACAATCCAGTTCATCGTTGAAGAAGCGTTGAAATCAGGAATCGAAGACATCTTGATCGTTACAGGAAAAGCTAAACGACCAATCGAAGATCACTTTGATTCAAATATTGAATTAGAAACAAACCTAAGTGAAAAAGGAAAGACCGAATTATTGAAATTAGTAGAAGAAACGACAGATGTCAACTTGCATTTCATCCGTCAATCTCATCCAAAGGGTTTAGGACATGCCGTTCTTCAAGCAAGAGCCTTTATTGGAAATGAACCGTTTGTCGTTATGCTAGGCGATGATATCATGGAAGATGAAGTACCATTGACACAGCAATTAATCGATGATTACGAACGTACTCATGCTTCTACGATCGCCGTTATGCAAGTTCCTCATGATGAAACTTCAAAATACGGAATTATCAATCCAGGAGAAGTATTGGAAGATGGGTTATACAATGTCAAAAACTTTGTTGAAAAACCAGATCCAAGCAAAGCACCAAGTGATTTAGCTATTATTGGACGTTACTTATTGACTCCAGAAATTTTTGATGTATTGTCCGAGCAACAACCAGGAGCCGGAAATGAAATCCAACTAACTGACGCAATCGATACATTGAATAAAACACAACGCGTATTTGCCCGTAAATTCACAGGTAAACGTTACGATGTCGGTGACAAATTTGGTTTTATGAAAACAAGTATTGAATATGGTCTAACACATCCAGAAGTAGGTGCACCTTTACGTGAGTATATCCTGTCTTTAGGTAAAACATTAGAAGCAGAAGGAAGCAAGATCGATCATAATCCAAAAGGAATAACAGAAATCAAAGAAGAAAAGAAAAAATAACCCTTTTTTCTAACGAGCTTCAGCTGCTAATTGAATAAAAAGTAGTTGAAGCTCGTTTTTATTTGTTTAAAAAACACGAAAATGCTATCCTTATAGAAAAGAGAGACAAGAAGGGAGTTTGATCATGTCAGGAGGAGAAATTGCAGGATTGATCGCAGCAATCGCCTTTGCGATACTTGTCGTTTTTATCGTTCGTGTGTTGTTGCAAGTTTCTAAAACTTTAGAAAAAGTAGATCAGACTGTAGCAGAAGCAAATACGACGATCGAAATCGTCACAAAAGACGTAGATCTTTTGTCTAGACAAGTAGAAGGCTTGCTGGTCAAAAGTAATGAACTGCTCTTGGATATCAATGGAAAAGTCGCAACGATCGATCCATTGTTCACAGCAGTTGCTGATTTAAGTGAAAGTGTATCAGAACTTAATCATTCTAGTAAAAACATCGCGACGAAAGTCGGCGGAATCGGTAAAACGACAGCTAAAGCGACGGTTGCCGGAAAAGTCGGTGGGACAGCGATGAAATTTTTTAAAAACAAAAAACATACTGAAACGACAGGAGGAAAATAAAAATGGCTAAAAAAGGTGGATTTTTATTAGGTGCAGTAGTCGGAGGAACAGCCGCAGCAATCGCCGCGTTATTGTTAGCACCAAAATCTGGTAAAGAACTTCGGGATGAATTAGCTGCCCAAGCGGATGATTTGATGGATATGGCTTCAGATTACACAGATATGGCGAAAGAAAAATCGACTGAGTTAACAGGTATTGCAAAAGAAAAAGCGCAAGATCTTTCTCAACAAGCAGGTGATCTAGCAGGTAGTGTCAAACAAAAAGTAAGTGAATCAGCAGATGAAGCAGGAAGTGAATCTGACGATATCTTGTTAAATCTTAAAGAACAATCAGCTGACTTATCTAATCGTTTCAAAAAAACGGCAGAAGATATGAAAAAACCTGCAGATGAATTAGGAAGTATTGCTAAAGATACTTCAGAAGATATCATGATTGATGTAAAAGACGCTGCTGGTAAAGCAGGAGATACTGTCAATGAAGGAATGTCAGAAGCAAAACCAGTTGCAGATGACACAAAAGAAATGATGAAAATGGCAAAAGAAGATGCGAAAGAAGCTAAAAAAGAAATAAAAGATACAATGACAGATTCATCTACAAATCACTAAAATCACAAATTTATAGAATAAAAAGGTGGGAGCGGACTAGCTCTCACCTTTTTTACTCTTATTTTTCTAAAACAAGTAATTCTTTTGGTGTAGTCGTGAATGGCACACAGCCATCGCTTGTCACATATACACAGTCTTCGATACGTACCCCTACTTTTTCAGGAATATAGATTCCTGGTTCAAGAGAGAAGCACATCCCTTCTTCGATTACTAAGTCATTTCCTTCTACAAGGGAAGGGAATTCGTGGACGGTTGTTCCGATCCCGTGACCTAAACGGTGATTGAAATATTCGCCGTAGCCATAGCTGTTGATCACGTTTCGTGCGATTTGATCAAGTTCACCTGCTGTCACACCTGGACGGACGGCTTCTTGTGCGGCAAGCTGTGCTTCAAGAGTGATGTTGTATATTTTTTCTTGGAAGTCGGTTGGTTTTTGATAAGCAATTGTACGAGTAGCATCACTGCAATAGCCATTCCAAACAACGCCAAGATCGAATAACACAAGTTCATTCGGTGAAATCTTCGTGTTTCCTGGTGTACCATGAGGGCTTGCAGCATTTGCTCCTGCAAGGACTAATGTGTCGAAAGACATTTGTGAAACACCTTGTTTTTTCAATTGGTATTCGATTTCTGCAATGATCGCTTGTTCAGTCACGCCTTCTTTCACTGCTTTAAAGCCAATCTCAAATGCAACATCGGCCCATTTACCAGCTTCGATCAGTTTGTCTTTTTCCTCTAGAGTTTTGATCAGTTGTAGACGTTGGATGATGGAAGTTAGATCAGTGTAAGAATCCGTTCCCGTCAAGATATCAGAGATAGCATCGAAGCGCTCGACAGTCAAGGCGTTCTTTTCAATCCCTACATTGCCAGGCTGACCATAGCGAGCACGAAGTTCTTTTCCGATGATCTCCCAAGGATTTTCGCTGTCTAAATAGCCACGGACATCATACGCCCAACTACTGTTTTGAGCATCTTCAACTTCCAAAGCAGGAGTGAAAAGGAAAGGATCTTGTTCAAGAGGGATAAAAAGAGCTAGTACACGCTCATGAGGATCACTTTCGTATCCGGAAAAGTAAGCGATGTGGCCAGGGTCGCTGATATAAGCCAATTCGACTTGGTGTTGTGCCATCCATTGACGTAGTTCATTGATTTTTACGTTATTCATTTGGCAACCTACTTTCTAAATTAATTTTGTATTCAATAATTGTACCACTGATTTATTAAAAGACCAACGTTCTAAAAACTGAAAAAAGTAAAAATTTTCATGAAAACAGAGATAAAACGGTTGCAATTCTTGAGATTATTTGATATTCTATTTTAGAAATGTAAGACGTATTTTCAGAAAACATATAAAATATGAATAGGAGAACACAAATGGAAAAGCAAACAATCACTATCTATGATGTAGCGAGAGAGGCAAATGTTTCGATGGCTACTGTTTCACGTGTCGTAAATGGCAATCCAAACGTCAAACCAGCAACAAGAAAAAAAGTCTTGGAAGTTATCGATCGCTTGGATTATCGTCCAAACGCAGTTGCGCGTGGCTTGGCAAGTAAGAAAACAACAACAGTTGGGGTAATCATCCCTGATGTCAGCAATATGTTCTTTGCTTCTTTAGCACGTGGTATCGATGATGTGGCAACAATGTACAAATACAATATTATCTTAGCAAATTCAGATGGTAACGACCAAAAAGAAGTCAATGTATTGAATAACTTACTGGCTAAGCAAGTGGACGGCGTGATCTTCATGGGTCACCATATCACAGACGAAATCCGTGGAGAATTTTCACGTTCAAAAACTCCTGTTGTATTAGCTGGCTCTATTGATCCAGATGAACAAGTAGGTAGCGTAAACATTGATTATGTATCAGCAACAAAAGATGCAGTAAACAAATTGGCAAAAAGCGGCAATAAAAAAATCGCTTTTGTCAGTGGTGCGTTGATCGATCCTATCAATGGACAAAATCGTCTGAAAGGCTATAAAGAAGCATTAAGCGAAAATAACCTACCATATAGCGAAGGATTGATCTTTGAAGCACAATACAACTTCAAAGATGGTCTATCTCTAGTCGATCGGATCCATAATAGCGGTGCAACAGCTGTCTATGTTTCAGATGATGAATTAGCCATCGGTATTTTGGATGGTTTATTAGACCGTGGCGTGAAAGTACCGGAAGAATTCGAAATCATCACAAGTAACAATTCACTACTGACAGAAGTAGCTCGTCCTCGTTTAACAAGTATCACACAACCATTATACGATTTAGGGGCGGTATCTATGCGCCTATTGACGAAAATGATGAATAAAGAAGAAGTCGAAGAAAAAACGATTATCTTGCCTTATGGAATCGAAGAAAAAGGATCTACAAAATAATAAAAGGACAACCATTCAGAGGTTGTGAGCCTGCCGTTTAACTCTGCGTTACAAGGAGCAATTTCAAAAAACAGCATTTCATGTTTGATGAATATTGTGACTCGTGATTCGGAGTTGGCAGGAGAACACCGTTTATTCGGGAAAAGGGGTTATGACAAAATTTTGTTATAATCCTTTTTTTTTGTCTTAAAAAAGAGAGAAAGTGGTTGAAATTACATTTATCGTATATAAAACAATCCGTGTATAGATGCTGCATTATGTTCACCACCATCAAAAAAATAAGGGACTGTGACAATACTATTGTCACAATCCCTTATTACTGTGTATTCTATTAAATCAATCATCTTTCTCATCTGATTCTTTGGTTGCTTGATTCGCTCTTGCATAAGCTGAAGCGGTGTTCCAGTAATCTGTATAGTTTTCATCGGTACCGCCAACGCCAAATTTAAAGGCGCTTTTCTTCGGTCCATTTTTCGCCCATAGCGATTCAACTGTTTTTCCTGGTGTTTGGATGGATTTTTTATTGACAGTAACTTTTCCAGGTGTTTGACCAGTAAATCCAGATACTTTTTTCTTCATCACATCAGATGATAATTCGAATTTCTCATCAGTGCCAAAAATGTCAGGTTTTGCTTGGTAAGCTTGATTGATCAGATTGGCAAGATAATTAGCCGAACGTATCCTTGCTTTGCTGTCCATTCCAGTATTGTCATCGTGCCCTGCCCAGCTACTGATGGTAATAGACGGAGTAGAGACAATTAGCCATGAATCTCGGTATTCATTGGTAGAACCAGTTTTTCCGACCCAATCTGCTTTTCCTAGATTTCCATTTAAGCTTGAGATGGCATCTTTGAATGGTGTAGTGATTTTTGCATTGATCACACTGCGCATCATGTCATTCATGATCGATGCCGTTGCTTCCGAATAGATCCGGACAGAGTTGCTTTCGTGTTTATAAATTACATTTCCTGCGTTATCTGTGATGGAATCGATGATATAGCCTTCTTCATAGACGCCGCCGTTTGCTAAAGCCTGAAATCCATTGGTCTGTTGAAGCGTCGTGACATCTACTGTACCTAAAGGAGCAGATTCAACGCCCCAATTGTCATTTGCCGGGTAGTTCATCTTTGCCAAGTAGTGCTCGTAAGCATATTGTTTCGATCCACCGGAATTCAACACATCTTGATATAAGTGATAAGCCGGTATATTGTTGGACCATTCTAGTGACTCACGGACGGTTTGGAAGGTGTTCGATCCTTCGTTAGTAGCATTGACGATTTTCTCGCCAGCATTTTCTCCTTCTTGCCAAGTTGTTGCATAATCTGATACACGGGATTCTGATCCGATAAGCCCCATGTCGATTGCAGGTCCATAAACAAGAACTGGTTTGATTGATGAGCCAGCTTGACGTTCTGTATCGAAGGCATGGTTATTTTGATTCTGACTGTAATTCCGTCCGCCAACGAATCCGTAGATGCGGCCAGTTCTGTTATCCATCAATACATTTCCGGTTTCTACTTGACTGCCAGCACCATCATCTAACATGTATCCATAATTTTCTACGCCATTTTGCAATGCAGCATAGACATCTTTATCGATTGTCGAATGGATTGTATATCCTTTATTTTGGATCGTTTGCTGTGCCTTTTGATAATAAGCGTCACTGACCGATGAATCAGACATATCAGCGTTGTCTTTTTCAGCCAATTGTTGTGCAATGATTCTTGTTGCTTCATTCATCACAGTATAATACAAGAATTCTCTGTCAGTCTGTTCTGCGATTTGTTGTGGTAGAAAGTCTTTTGTAAGGTCATAGGCTTTTGCTTCTTCGTATTGTTCTTTCGTAATTTGGCCTTCACGATACATACTGAATAAAACAAAATCTTTTCTGGCAAGGCCGGCAGAAAGATCTTCTTTTAGCGCACCTGTGTTCGTGTATGGACTATACGTGATCGGGCTTTGGGGTAATCCAGCGATATAAGCAGCTTGCGGCAGCGTCACATCTTTTGCATCTACACCAAAGATTCCTCTTGCAGCTTCCTGGACTCCAGCAATGTTTTGTCCCTTATTATTACGACCAAATGGTGAGACATTCAAATACGTAGCAATGATCTCATCTTTTGAAAAGTATTTTTCTACTTGTGCAGAAAGAATGATCTCATTTGCTTTACGTTTGAATGTTGTTTCATCTGTAAGGATCTGCTGTTTGACTAATTGCTGTGTCAAAGTTGATCCACCAGAAGAGCCAATACCAGTAGCTTCAGATACTAATGCTCGTAAAACAGCTTTAGGAACGTAACCTTGGTGTTTATCGAAGTATTCATCCTCTGTGCTGATAATTGCAGTTTTCAATAAAGGTGAAATTTTATCAGATGAAATAGTCGTGCGCATCAGATCTGTCTGGATTTTTGATATCTCTGTATTATCTGCATAAACAATCTTTGACGTTTCTGTAATGTTTCCTAGTTCTGTCTGCAGTGCTTTTTTAGTCGGCAATTGTGTGTCTTCGACGAGATAGGCAAAATAGCCAGCGCCTATTCCAATACCTAGAGCTGCGAACATCAAAAGAAGAACAGTAATAAAAACAGTCAATGATTGAAAAACTCTAAAAATAATCTTAGGAACAAACCATTTTTCTTTTTTTCTTCTATTCTGTTTTTTTCGAGTATTTTTGCGTGGCAAAAGGGTCACCTCAACTAATGGTTTTATTTCGCTAATTATAGCAAATAATAGAACAAAAAAACAGACAAGGCTGTTTTTGGCAGGAATTTCTTTTTTAAAGGAGTTAAAACGTGAGAAAATGATCTTTTTTATAAAAGAGTTCTTAAGCTTTTCTTTAGAGAAAATTTCAGTTACTATGGAGAACAGGGCAAAGAAAAATCAATCATTTTCTTTGTATATCATCTTACCAATATATAGGAATTGTTAGTAACAATTGCCTTTCAAGGAGGAATCCATCCATGTTATTAGGCTCACACGTCAGCATGAGCGGAAAGAAAATGCTGTTAGGAGCAGCAGAAGAAGCAGCCAGTTATGGATCTTCGACTTTTATGATCTATACAGGCGCCCCTCAAAACACTAGAAGAAAAGCCATCGAAGAGATGAATATTGATGCCGGAAAAGCGTACATGGCAGAAAACGGTCTAACAAATATCGTCGTTCATGCCCCTTATATCATTAATTTGGGGAATACGATCAAACCAGAAATGTTTCCTTTTGCCGTCCAATTTCTGAGAGAAGAGATTGTTCGTGCGGAAGCTTTAGGCGCTATTCAAATTACACTTCACCCAGGTGCTCATGTAGGGGCAGGAACAGAAGCCGGAATTGCTAGAATTATTGAAGGCTTGAATGAAGTTTTGACAAAAGAACAGACGGCACAAATCGCTTTGGAGACAATGGCAGGTAAAGGTACGGAAATCGGTCGAACATTTGAGGAATTAGCGCAAATCATCGATGGAGTAAAATTGAATGAAAAATTATCCGTTACTTTTGACACCTGTCATACGAATGATGCCGGTTATAATATTAAAGAAGACTTTTCAGGTGTAATGGAAGAGTTTGATAAGATCATCGGGTTAGATCGGCTTAAAGTACTCCATATCAATGATTCTAAAAATCCGCAAGGTTCGCATAAAGACCGGCACGCCAATATTGGTTTTGGAACAATCGGATTCGACACGCTGAATAAGATCGTCCATGATCCAATGTTTGACAATATTTCGAAAATCTTGGAAACTCCCTATGTCGGCAAAGATAAAAAGAAAGCTTACGCACCATATGGAAAAGAAATCGCCATGTTCAAAGCACAAATATTCGATCCAGAAGTGTTTCCTGAGTTATTAGCAGAAGAAGTGATACTCTAAGATTTTCTATCTGACAGCAGCAAAAAAGGACCAGGCACATTGCCTTGTCCTTTTTTGTTTAAGAAACAAAGGAGTACTTTTTGCAGTCTTTTTCATCATGCATCTTCTCCCCCCTCTTTTTAAATTTAGATAAACAGGGTATACTGGTAGAAAAGTAAAAAAACGAAAAGTTTCACAAGCAAGTGGCAAAACGTGATTGGAAGGACGAAAAGATGCTGAACACTTTAAAACCCTTGATCAACCAACTAAAAAAGAAACATACATACTTTATTCTTGGCATAGCCCTATTATTTACAATTATTCGTTTGTATTTATATAGTAAAGCAATCTATGGAACAGACATGTCGGCAACCTATGATGACCAGCTGCTGATTCGCTATGCTCAAAATATTTTGGACGGTAAATGGCTAGGGGAGTATACGACTACAACACTTTCCAAAGGAATCTCTTACAGCTTATTTTTAGTACTTGCACATAAACTGCATCTTTCTTATGCAGTTTTGTTCGGCATGTTCAGTATTTTTGCCAGTATATTGGTTGCACTCGCGTTTAAACCGATCGTGAAGAACAAGTATCTTCTTTTAAGTATCTATTTTTATTTTTTGTTTTCTCCGATTAGTTTTACACATGAATATTCCACTCGAACTTATCGTAATGCCCTCGTGATTCCGGCTGTTGAGATCATTATCGCTTGTTTACTAGCTATTTATTACCGCAAATACGGTTCTAGCAGAAAATTGCTGCCGTGGTTTTTAGGTCTAGCTGTTTCTTTTCCTTTCTTTTGGTTCATTCGCGAAGATTCCATCTGGCTTCTTCCTTTTACTGTAGTCGCGTTAGGTATCAGTTTCGTTCAGATCTTGCTAGGACAAGACTTTTCTTTCAAAGAAGCAAAGAAGTTAAAAGAACGACCATTTCTCCTTTCGAAACAAGAATGGCTGAAACTTTCATTGTTTTTACTCCCTCTAGTCGGTTTCTCCATCGTTTATCAGTGGATCGAATATAAAAACGAGACAACATATGGTATTGCCACCATCAATGACCGTTCGAGTGGCGAATTTGGACGTTTGATGAAACAGCTGATCCGAATAGATGACGAAACGAACTTAAATAAAGAAAACAGTGAGATATGGGTCTCGCATGCTGCATTAAATAAAGCATTAGAAGCATCTCCTACATTTCATGCTGTTTCTACTCGTATTGACGAATTGTATACGACTCATGCGTGGACCCAAGGTGGAAAAGTAAAAGAATTACCAGGAGATATCATTTTTTGGGCATTGCGAGATGTGGTAAGCGAATCTGGTTATTACCAAAACAATGCAAAAGAAACCAATGATTTTTGGAAAAAAGTCAACCAAGAATTAGAAGAAGCCTATCACAAGGGAACCATCAAAAAGAAAAAAGAGTTCTATCTGATGGGATCAGGAGATGGAAAGACGATGAGTGATCTGCCAATCGTATTCGATTTCCTTCAATCAGGATACGCTTATGCATGGCGATATAAAGATTTCCATCAAGGAGGAAATTATAGTTTCGGAACGCAAGAACAAGTCAAACAGGCTCAAGAATTATTAAACCTTCCGCTAATGGAGAATTGGATCGATAGTAATGAACCGAGAACACCTAATTTCCAATTAACAAAATCAGCAAAAGTCGCGAATGTCATCATAAAAATTTACCAAGTTCTGGCTATTCCCGTGCTGATTGCTTCAATAGCAGGGATATTACTTATGATACTAGGAACCGTATTTGCAAAAGCTGATCGTGCCTATTATAGTTCCTCTTTGATTGTGGTCACCGGATTAATACTGACACAATTGGTTTTTCTTTTCGGTGTCTCATGGTTTTGTTCTTATGCGCCAGAAAAAAAGGATTATTTTTTAAGTGTCTACACTGGCGCAAGCGTGCCGTTAACGCAATTCATCGTAGTAACAAGCATGCTAGTTTTCAGTAAATTAAATCTTAAAAAAGCTTTATCTTCTAAATAAAAAGACCCTTGGTAGCTAGATTTTTAACCTAACTATCAAGGGTCTTTGTGTGCAAAAATCAGTTTCTATTCGATTTCTTCTATCGTTTCCTGCAAACGTTGTTCATATTTTTTGTTTCCTTTATATAAATCACCAATCGTCCATGCCAACAGGAGAAGGACAAGAACAATGATTACATAAGCGATGTGATCAGCCAATGCTAGTTGAGCGGAAGTGGCTTGTTCACCAAAGAAACTTTCGATCTGTCCTGGTAATCCTCGTAAGTTCAAGTAAGTTAGACTAATCACAGAGAACCAGCCAAGAAGTTTTACGATGAATGAATTTTTAAATCGGCTACCCATCTCCGCTTGGCTGTTGGTCATCATCAGTAAAGGAATCATCGAAAACGGCAACGCAAAAGCCAAGAACACCTGGGATTCATTCATCAAGTTATTCAAAGCGGTATGTTCTTCGATCGTTCCTTTTGTACTTGTAAACAAAACACAAATCAATACAGGAATCACAGAAAGCAATCGTGTGACCAGTCTTCTTAGCCAAATCGGGATACGCATATGGATGAATCCTTCCATGATGACTTGACCGGTCAACGTACCAGTAATAGTAGAGTTCTGGCCAGAAGCAAGAAGTGCTACAGCAAATAAAGTGGACAAGATACCAGATTTTGCTACAGCAATCAAGATACCATTGCTCATAGCTGATGGATCAGATAAAGCTTCATACAGACCAAAAAAGGAAGGATCTTGGACAGAACCGGTTTTGAAGACAGCGACACCCATGATCAATAGCAGTGCATTGACTAGAAAAGCCATCGACAATTGGATATTAGAGTCCCAAGTAGAAAAACGTACAGCTTGTGCTACATCTTCTTCGTCTTGGTGATCGATCTTCCGAGTTTGTGAAACTGCTGAATGTAGATATAAGTTATGTGGCATGACTGTTGCGCCAATAATCCCTAATGCTCCAGTTAGCGGAGTTTCGCCACCAATGACAGGTGAGTCGGAGAATGTATGGCTGTTAGGGATAAAGCCAGCAAATAAACTGTGCCAATCTGGGTTAGACAAGCCAACTTGATAGACAAAAACGAATAAAATGACGAAAATCAAGCAGACAACCAGTGCTTCGATCTTACGAAACCCGACTTTTGTCAGTAGTAAGAGAACGAAAACATCTAATACAGTAATAAAGACGGCAATCACCAATGGAATATCAAAAAGTAAGTAGAGGGCGATTGCTGCACCAATTACTTCTGCAATATCTGTTGCCATAATGGCTAATTCAGTCAAGATCCATAAAATGACACCTAATGTCTTACTTGTGCGTGCTCGGATTGCCTGTGCCAAATCCATTTGGCTCACGATTCCTAATTTTGCTGCCATATACTGTAAAAGCATAGCAATAAGACTAGACATCAAAATAACTGACATCAATAAATATTGGAAATTTTGTCCTCCGGTGATCGAAGTAGACCAGTTACCCGGGTCCATATACCCAACTGCTACTAACGCACCAGGTCCAGAGTAAGCAAGAAGTGTTTTAAAAAAACTTTTCCCCTTTGGTACATCAACTGTTCCATTTACTTCAGCTAAAGATAAACCATTTGTATGTTCAATAAGTCGATGCTTATGAAATTGTTTATTGGATTGATTATTCAAGAAAAAACCACCTTTCCTATTTATCTACGATTACATTCTACACCTCAAAAAGAAAAAATTAAAGAAAAAGATTCGGTATCCCTAATTTATTTTCGTGGCGTGTCTTGCTAGATGACGAAAGAAATTTTGTTCTCCTCTAAAAAAACCGCTATTTTTTGCATGAAACTAAAGAATACGCCTTTCTTTTTTCAATAAACTTTAGTAAAATAAGTCATTGAGAGCAATTCGGAAATAGAAAGGAGAGATTTATATGTTATCAACAGGTATTGTCGTACTTATTGCTATTATTGCTTTGCTAATCGGCGCAGTAGGTGGCTTTTTCCTAGCGCGTAAATATATGAAAGACTATTTAGAAAAAAATCCTCCCGTTAATGAGGACATGTTGCGATCAATGATGATGTCAATGGGGCAAAAACCATCTGAGAAGAAAATTCGCCAGATGATGCAGCAAATGAAGAACCAAGGGAAAAAATAGGTTCTGACCCAACGACTTTTTACGGGCTGATTTTTTCAGTCCGTTTTTTATTTCGTAATTTGTTAGACTATTCAGATTATTCAGCAAAAAAGACAAGCACAGACAATCCTAGGCTCTTGATAAAGACAAAGGAGGAGTAAAATGTCGATTTTTAGAAAATTAGGTTGGTTTTTTCGTCAGGAAAAGAAACATTATTTAATTGGGGTTTTCTCGCTATTCGCAGTGGCCTTGGTACAGTTAGTTCCTCCAAAAGTGATTGGGATCATCATTGATGAGATCGCCGATAAAAATTTATCAATAAAGATCATTTTCGGGTGGATCTTCCTATTGATTATCGCTGCTTTTTTACAATATCTTTTTCGTTATATCTGGCGGACGAATATTTGGGGAAGTGCAGCTCGGTTGGAGAAAGAACTTCGGCAGCAGTTATTCAAACATTTTACAGAAATGGACAATCTCTTTTACCAAAAATATCGGACTGGGGATTTGATGGCTCACGCAACGAATGATTTGAATGCGATCCAGAATGTAGCAGGAGCTGGTATCTTGACCTTTGCAGATTCAGTGATTACGGGCGGAACAACGATCATTGCGATGATTTTGTTTATTGATTGGCACTTAACACTGATTGCGCTGATTCCTCTGCCTTTGCTGGCCGTCACTTCACGAGTGCTGGGGTCAAAACTCCATGATGCTTTTCGTGATTCGCAAGAAGCTTTTTCTAGTATCAATGATAAGACACAAGAAAGTATCACTGGGATCAAAGTCATTAAAACATTTGGACAAGAAAAAGAAGATCTAGCGGATTTTGAAGAAAAGATTGAAGATGCAATTATTAAAAACAAACGAGTCAATTTTTTAGACTCCTTATTTGATCCATTCATTACCTTGATTATCGGTCTGTCTTATGTTGCAACAATTATTTTAGGTGGAAAGTATGTCTTGGAAGGCACGATCTCGATCGGGCAGATGGTCTCATTTATTAGTTATATCGGTATGCTTGTTTGGCCGATGTTTGCGATTGGTCGATTGTTCAACGTATTGGAAAGAGGAAATGCTTCTTATGATCGCGTCAATGAACTTTTGCATGAAAAGACGCATATCGTGGAACAACTGGGTGCAGTGCAGACCCCGGCAAAAGGCGAGCTGAATGTAGCTATTTCCTCTTTTAATTATCCGAAAGAAGAATCACCAGCATTAGAACAAATCAAGTTTGCGATCCAAGAAGGAGAAACATTAGGTATTGTTGGGAAAACTGGTGCGGGAAAAACGACGATCGTCAAATTACTGATGCGTGAATACGATGATTATCAAGGGAAAATCCAATTTGGCGGACGTTCGATCAAAGAATATTCATTGAATGCTTTATTAGGATCAATCGGCTATGTGCCTCAGGATCACTTCTTGTTTTCTATGACCATTCGAGATAATATCCGTTTTTCTAATCCAAAACTTTCAGAAGAAGAAGTAGAGCATGCGGCTTCTTTAGCATTTATCAACAATGAAATCAAGGAATTACCAAAAGGTTATGATACCTTAGTTGGAGAGCATGGAGTCTCTTTATCTGGCGGACAGAAACAAAGGATTTCGATTGCTCGAGCATTGATCAAAAATCCTGAATTATTAATATTAGATGATGCACTCTCTGCAGTAGATGCCAAAACAGAAGAAGCTATCTTGCATAATTTAAAAGAAATAAGAAAAGAGAAAACAACTATCATTGCAGCTCACCGTTTAAGTAGCGTGATGCATGCAAAAGAAATCATTGTTGTCGATCAAGGGAAAATCATTGAACGAGGAACCCATCATGAGCTGCTTGCACTAGGCGGCTGGTATGAACAAATGTGGGAGAAACAGCAATTAGAAGCGAAGATAGAAGGAGGCGAGGCCTGATGGATGAAAATTATCAATCGGAATGGACAAAATCGATTCCACTTAAAGAACAGAAAAAGATCATCAAACGACTGATGAAGTTCGCCAAACCTTTTAGAAGAACGTTCATCGTTGCTATCTTATTTGCGTTTGCTCTGTCTGTGATCAATGTTCTATTGCCAAGGATCATCCAAACTTTTATGGATGATCATCTGGCTAAACAGTCGGCTACGACACAAGTTATTTTGTTTTTTGCTGGTATGTACTTATTTGGAGTCATAGTAAAAAGTATTATTTGGTTTTTCCAATGGTATTTGTATTCCATGGCTTCATTGAAGACCTATCAGTATATTAGGGTAAAATTATTTGAAAAGCTGCATACACTAGGTATGCGTTATTTTGATCAGACACCGGCAGGATCAACCGTTTCTCGAGTAACGAATGACACAGAAACGCTATTTGAATTTTGGTACGTCTTTTTGATGGTATTGACTGGGATCTTTGCAGTCGTTTCTTCATTCATTGCCATGTTTCAAATCAATGGAGAAATTGCCTTGTGGACTTTGGTGTTCTTGCCAATTTTAGGAATCGTCATCTGGTATTACCAGAAATTTAGTTCTCGTATTTACCGGAATATGCGAGAAAAATTAAGTCAGCTGAATACGAAATTGAATGAATCGATTTCCGGCATGCGTATTATCCAGCAGTTTCGCCAAGAAGCTCGTTTAGCTAAAGAATTTGAACAAGTGAACAATGAGTATTTAGACACGCGCTATGCGATGATCAAAACGAATTCGATTCTGTTAAGTCCGATCATCAATTTTCTATATGCATTGGCGATTGCGTTGGTGTTGACTTTGTTTGGGATCGATGCGTTGCATTCTCCCGTAGAAGTTGGACTGATCTATGCATTTACGACCTATGTCCAGGGATTTTTTAATCCAATGTCTCAAATGATGGACTTTTTGAGCATCTTCACAGATGGGATGGTTGCTGGTAGTCGTATCTTGAAGATTATGGATACGGAAGAATATGCACCACAACAAAACCCTGGAGCAGATCAAATGATTACTTCAGGTAAGATTGAGTTTCGCAATGTAAGCTTTTCTTATGATGGAGAGCACAATGTATTAAACAATATCTCTTTTGTTGCTAATCCGGGAGAGACCGTTGCATTAGTGGGACACACCGGAAGTGGGAAAAGCTCGATCATCAATGTGTTGATGCGGTTTTACGAATTTTATGAAGGTCAGATATTGATTGATGATCATGACATTCGAGAATATCCAATGGAAGAGTTACGTAAGAAAATGGGGCTGGTCTTGCAAGATGCTTTCTTGTTTTATGGGGATATCGCAGGAAATATTCGGATGATGAATCCAGCTATCACAGACGAACAGATACGCCATGCGGCTGAGTTTGTTCAAGCAAACAAATTCATCGATGAATTACCAAAAGGATATCACTCAAAAGTGATCGAACATGGTGCCAGCTATTCTAGTGGACAACGACAGCTGATCACTTTTGCGCGAACAATCGTGACTGATCCTAAAATTCTAGTATTGGATGAAGCAACAGCAAATATCGATACTGAAACAGAAGGATTGATCCAAGAAGGATTGGCAAAAATGCGTCAAGGACGGACAACGATTGCGATTGCCCATCGGCTGTCAACGATTCGAGATGCAGAATTGATTTTAGTTTTAGACAAAGGTCATATAGTAGAACGCGGGAATCATGAAACACTTCTAGCGCAAAATGGTTTGTATGCAGATATGTACAAACTGCAAAGCAGTGGTATATAAAAGATGTTGTGACAGTAGCATTTTGACCTAAGCACTAGAGTGAAAATAAAACATAGCTTCTCATATTTTTCATCTGTGAGAGTTAGTGTCGTAGTCACCAGATTTAAAAAAAGATTCGACAGCTAGTCAGAAGTGCCTAATAGCCACTAAGAAAGCGTTGACAAAAGCATTTGCTTTCGATAATATAAAGAAAACGATACAACTTGGATAGTGATTGCCTGATGCAAGCTAAACCTGATGAGTCTCCCATGGTTTCATGGACGGCTTTTTGGGTTTTTCTTTTTGTTTTGGATACAGCCCTATACATCATGGAAAGGAGCAAAACATGCTGATTGAGAAAGTACTGAATAACAACGTCGTAATAACAAGGGATGAAAGAGATCGGGAAATGATTGTGATGGGAAAAGGATTGGCATTCAAAAAGAAGGTGGGTGACCCGATTCTTGACTCATGCATCGACAAAAAATTTCAGTTGACAAATGACGGACTTTCACAACAGTTCCAAGAATTGGCACAAGCGATTCCTCTTGAGTACTTAGAAATTTCTTGTGAAATCATTGAATATACAAAAGAGGCTCTGCAAGTCCATTTAAATGATTCTGTGTATATTTCATTGACGGATCACTTGTATACAGCTATCGAACGTCAAAAAATGGGGATCTTTGTGCCAAATGTATTGCTGTATGATATCAAACAACTGTTTCCTAAAGAGTATGCCATTGGGAAAAAAACAGTGAAGAAAATCTCGGAGAAATACCACATCAAGTTATCAGAAGACGAAACCGGATTTATCGCATTGCATTTAGTCAATGCACAAGGCATTCAAAGCCAGCAAGACAATACCTACCTGTTTACCACAACAATACAGGATATTTTAAATATCGTCCGCTATTACTATAAGATTACATTTGATGAAGATTCAGTCCACTTTTTTCGATTCGTCACGCACCTGCGTTTTTTTCTGACACGTGTCCTAGATGGAGCAAAATCAGAAGATGGAGAAGTTTCTGAGGAATTGTTCCAAGTTATTCAAAAAAATATAAGGATACGTTTGGTTGCGTTGAGAAAATAGCAGACTTTTTAACCGGGGCTTTCGACTACCAGATGTCCACGGATGAAAAAATGTATTTAACGATCCATACTGCGCGTTTAGTGCATGAGAATCGTTGTAAATAAATAAAAAAGGAGGACAAATTAACAAGAACGTATGAAAATAAGGGTAGTGACATTCAGTTGGCTAAACCTTCCACTAATTAATTGGAGGGAATAGAAATGGGAAAATACCAGGAATTAGCAGAAAACATCGTAAAGAATATCGGAGGAAAAGAAAATATCCGTAGCTTGACACACTGTGTGACGCGACTTCGTTTCAAACTAAAGGAGGAAAATAAAGCAAAGGATGATGTTTTGAAAAAGATGGAAGGGATAGTCACCATCATGAAAAGCGGCGGGCAATATCAAGTTGTAATCGGGAATCATGTGCCAGATGTCTATGCAGAAGTACTGACAGTAGCCGGGATTTCCGATGAAGCAGAAGAAGAGGTTTCTTCAAGTAGTAATCTGTTCAATCGATTAATCGACATATTAAGTGGCTGTTTCCAGCCTTTTTTAGGTGCTTTGGCTGCAGCGGGAATGGTCAAAGGATTAAATGCTTTGTTCTTGTTTCTCAAATTTTATACTGAAGGATCGGGTACGTACATCATGCTGAATGGGATAGGGGATGCAATTTTTTATTTCATGCCAGTGATCTTAGGGTACACAGCAGCGAAAAAATTTCATCTGAATCCGATGGTGGGGCTCGTGATTGGTGCAGCACTTTGTTATCCGACTGTACAAGGAGCAGCACTACAAAGTGGTTTCCCTGATGGCAGTCCTGCGCCTTATAGCTTGCTGGGGCTTCCGGCTTATGAAACATTTTTGGGTATCCCATGGGTGGGCAGCAGTTATACCAGTAGCGTCGTACCTGTTATCTTCATTATCGCATTTGCCGGACAAGTCCAAAAAATTGCCAAGAAATGGATTCCTGCAGTCGTCCAGACCTTTTTGGTTCCTTTTTCTGTGTTATTAATCGCACTTCCTGCTGGCTTTTTGATTATCGGTCCGATTGTCAGTATACTGACAGATCTATTAAGCACGGGATTCCAAGCATTGATGGACTTTTCTCCAGCTGTGTATGGTGCAGTTCTAGGGTTTCTTTGGCAAGTACTGGTGATTTTCGGACTTCATTGGAGTATTATCCCTCTTGCAATTATGCAGTTAGCGCAAAATGGGTGGAGTCAGATGTTAGTAGGCGTTTATGGCGCGAGTTTTGCACAGACAGCAGTGGTATTGGCGATGTATTTCAAGTTCAAGGATCAAAAAATGAAGGCGCTTTGCATGCCAGCTGTGATTTCAGGAATCTTCGGCGTAACAGAACCGGCTATTTATGGAATCACCTTACCGAAGAAGAAGCCATTTATTTACTCGATGATTGGTGGTGCTATTTCAGGAATCTATTTGATGGCATCTGGAACAATCAGCTACACAATGGGCGGATTAGGGATTTTTGGGGTGGTAAACTACATCACGGAAACAGACGCCAGTGGTATGTTTCAAGCGTTTATCGGCATTGCTATTGCTTCGGTAATCGGGTTTTCGCTGACTTTTTTCTTTTGGAAGGATGAAGCAGGTGAAACAGATGCTATACAGAAAAAATCAGGTAAAGAAATTGTAAAAACACCGATACAAGGACAAATCGCGCCACTAAATGCAGCGAAGGATGCAGCTTTTGCACAAGGAACACTAGGTCGAGGAATCTTGATCTACCCTGAAAAAGGAGAAGTACGTGCCCCTTTTGATGGAACAGTTATGACCCTGTTCCCGACGAAACATGCAATCGGAATGGTTTCTGAAACAGGGCTGGAATTGCTGATTCATGTCGGATTGGATACTGTGCAGTTGGAAGGGAAATATTTTGAAAGCTTAGTGCAGCAAGGAGAAAGAGTGAAACAAGGCGACCTGTTGCTACGCTTCGACAAAAAGAAAATCGAAAAGGAAGGATACAGTTTAGAAACACCTGTGATCGTCACCAATTACACGGATTATTTGGATATTTTGGAAAACCAAGGGGAGACGGTCGGGCCAGACGATGCACTTATCACCGCACTGACCTGAACGGTTAGGTGAAGAATGGACTAGGCTTGGCTATTCTTTTTATTCCACTTCTTTATTTTCAAAATTGAATGGCTCTTTCATGATGGCTGAGCTGATAGGGCGTTTATCGAATTTTTGACCGACAGAAATTAGATGGACTAAATTCTGTTGATAATTTTCTGCAAAAACACAACTATATAACACGTCTAGAAGATAACAAATTGATGTATTGATCGTAAAATTACCAATTTTTGAATACAGTCGCTCGCGTGTCGTAAGTCGCAAAGCGGCTGTACTCATTGCAGATAGCGTTGAATCACCGATACTGGTCAAAGCTAAAATTGGAACATGATTTTGTTTCAATATTTCTGCGGTACGAAGAATCACTTTATTTTCACCCGTATAAGAAATCAGGATCCCGCACATATCGCTCGTGCAATTGTACGCTTCATAGAATGATTCACCAAAAGTGGTGACAATTGTGACATCCATTTTGATGCGCTTCATTTTCAGCATGAAATCTTGAGAAATCAAAGTATTCGAGTTACTGGCGAAGATCACGATTTTTTTTGCCTGGAGCAGTAAATACTTAGCTTTTTGCAGTTGGTCATGATGAATGAGAGAAAGTGTATCTTGAATCGTCATCTGTTCTAAAGAAGCCATTTTATTTGCGATCGTCATAATACCGTCTGTGGTGGAAAAAGGAAGATTCGCATCTACGTCTTGAAAATTCCCTTCAAGATAGGCTGTTTCAGCTAAAAAAGCATTACGAAAACTGACCCAGCCATCAAACCCCATTTTTTTTGCTACACGGATGAGTGTGGACGGGTGGACATAACATCGCTCAGCGATCTCTTGGATGGTCATTTCGCCAAGTGCTGGAGAATCGCTTAAGAGAAACTGGATCACTTCATTTTCTGAAGGAGAAAAGGAGATTTCTTTGATTTTTTCACGTAATAACATGTAGATACCTTCTTCTTATTTTTTTACGTAAATTATAACTTTTTTGAAAATGATTTGTAAACGGATTTATACTATATAACTTAAAATAGACATTTTTTGACAAGATATTTACAAAAATCCACTAGAAAACAGTAACTTTTGTAAATGTTACTGGAAAGAAACGGATTTCTATTGTTTGTTTTGTTTACAAAAAAGATAATTAAAGTGTAAAAAAGTAAAGGAGTGAGAACATGGCAAAAGGAATCAAAATCGCTACGATTGGTGGAGGCAGCAGTTACACCCCCGAGTTGATGGAAGGATTTATCAAAAGATATGAGGAATTACCGATACGAGAAATCTGGCTCGTAGATGTAGAAGAAGGAAAAGAAAAGCTTGAGATCGTTAGTCAGATGTCTCAGCGTATGTGGGATGCTTCTCCGTATGAAGTCAAGATCTATGCAACTCTGGATCGGGAAGAAGCATTGAAAGATGCGGATTTTGTTACGACTCAGTTTCGTGTCGGTCAATTAGATGCACGAATCAAAGACGAGCGGATCCCTAGTTATTACGGGATGATCGGACAAGAAACAAATGGTGCTGGCGGGATATTCAAAGCTTTTCGTACCGTGCCAGTGGTCTTGGCAATCGTTGAAGACATGAAGCGTTTATGTCCAAATGCTTGGCTGATCAATTTCACGAACCCAAGTGGGATGGTGACAGAAGCAGTTATCAGATATGGCAAATGGGATAAAGTGATTGGATTATGCAATGTGCCAGTAATGGCGATGATGACAGAACCAGCAATGCTTGGCAAGAAAAAAGAAGAGCTGATCTACAAGTTTGCCGGTCTAAATCATTTCCATTGGCACAAAGTAGCAGATAATAAAGGAAATGACCGCACGGCAGAATTGATTGATCGTTTATACGATGAAGACAATGGATTGCCGAAAAATATCTTTGATATCCCGTTTTTCAAAGAACAATTAAAACAAATGAACATGATCCCTTGTGGCTACCACCGCTATTACTATCGTGAAGAAGAAATGCTGGAACATGCTTTAGAAGAATATCAAACGATTGGTACAAGAGCGCAGCAAGTGAAAGAAACAGAAGCAGAGCTGTTTGAATTATACAAAGATTCAGAATTAGACCATAAACCTGAACAATTGCAAAAACGAGGTGGCGCTTATTATTCAGACGCTGCCTGTGAAACGATTACTTCAATCTATGGAAATAAAGAAACACAGATCGTTGTATCTACAAAGAATGATGGAGCTGTTCCTGACCTGTCGGCAGATTGTGTTGTAGAAGTCACTGCCTATGTTGGCGCACAAGGAGCGAGAAATGTAGCGTTTGGTTCTCTTCCTGCTGCTGAAAGAGGCTGGTTGCAGGTAATGAAGAATATGGAATTGCTGACGATCGAAGCAGCTGTGACTGGTGATTATGGGACAGCCTTACAGGCGTTTACGATCAATCCACTTATACGATCAGAAAAGACAGCAAAACGGATCATGGATGAGTTGTTTATTGCACACCAGCAGTATTTACCGCAATTCAAGGAAACAATCGGCCGATTAAAAGAAGAAGAAATCGAAGTTCAAGATGAACTGGCAAGAGAATTATCAAGTAATACACATATAATGGAGGAAGTATAATGGGATTCAGAAAAGATTTTTTATGGGGCGGTGCTACAGCAGCCAATCAATGTGAGGGCGGTTATGATGAAGGTGGACGCGGACTAGCAAACGTAGATGTTGTGCCAATCGGAAAAGACCGTTTTCCTGTTATCACCGGAAAGAAAAAAATGTTTGAATTTGATGAGGACCATTTTTATCCAGCAAAAATTGCAATCGATATGTATCATCGTTATAAAGAAGATATTGCTTTGTTTGCAGAAATGGGGTTCAAGACTTATCGAATGTCCATCGCCTGGAGTCGTATTTTTCCAATGGGGGATGAGAAAGAGCCGAATGAAGCTGGCTTGAAATTTTATGAGGATGTCTTTAAAGAATGCCAAAAGCACGGAATTGAGCCACTTGTGACGATTACGCATTTTGATTGTCCAATGCATTTGATCAAAGAATATGGTGCGTGGCGTTCCAGAGAACTCGTTGGTTTTTATGAAAATCTGTGTCGAGTCATCTTCAATCGCTATAAAGGACTTGTCAAATATTGGCTGACATTCAATGAGATCAATATGATCCTTCATGCACCATTCATGGGCGCAGGGCTGTATTTTGAAAAAGGAGAAAATGAAGAACAAATCAAATATCAAGCGGCACATCATGAGTTGGTTGCAAGTGCCATCGCAACGAAGATTGCTCATGAAGTAGATCCGGAGAACAAAGTAGGCTGTATGCTGGCAGCAGGAGCATATTATCCATACACTTGCAATCCTGAAGATGTTTGGGCTTCTAGAAAATCAGATCGAGAAAATTATTTCTTCATTGATGTTCAGTCACGAGGAGAATACCCAGCTTATGCATTGAAAGAAATGGAACGAAATGGCATTCAGATCGAAATGGAACCAGGGGATGCCGCATTGCTGAAAGAACATACTGTTGATTTTATCTCCTTTTCTTATTATTCTTCCCGAGTTTCGACTACCGACAACGAACTCTTGGAACAGACTGCAGGAAATATCTTTGCTTCTGTCAAAAATCCATATCTGCAAGCAAGTGAATGGGGGTGGCAAATTGATCCATTAGGCTTGAGAATAACGATGAATGATATTTATGATCGTTATCAAAAACCATTATTTATTGTAGAAAACGGCTTAGGTGCAGTCGATACGCCAGATGAAAATGGTTATGTGGAAGATGATTACCGAATCGATTACCTGGCAGCGCATATCCAGGCGATGAAGGATGCAGTAGAACTAGACGGAGTCGATCTATTAGGCTATACGACTTGGGGATGTATTGATTTAGTATCAGCTGGTACCGGTGAGATGAAGAAAAGGTACGGATTCATTTATGTCGATCGTGATAACCAAGGAAATGGCACATTAGCCCGTTCAAAGAAAAAATCATTCAACTGGTATAAAAAAGTAATTGATTCAAATGGAGAAAA
This sequence comes from Enterococcus sp. H57, assembly GCF_003112495.1. Taxonomy (NCBI): domain Bacteria; kingdom Bacillati; phylum Bacillota; class Bacilli; order Lactobacillales; family Enterococcaceae; genus Enterococcus; species Enterococcus sp. H57. The sequence continues at coordinate 23,935 of NZ_BEHC01000056.1, read as the reverse complement.
TCTTTCGAACGATTGATCAATGATTTATAAAAGTCTATTGTTTTTCAGCGGATTTTTCGAGTATAATAAAGCTATTCGAGAAACGCAAGCAGAACAATAGACTTTTTTTCGCATTGGCTGTAAAGTATGCTTACTTGATTAAGTAAAGGAGAATCTACATATGTATGATGTAATCGTTATTGGCGCAGGTCCTGCTGGGATGACTGCTGCTTTATATGCTTCACGTTCAAACTTATCCGTATTGATGATCGAACAAGGTGCCCCTGGCGGCCAAATGAACAATACGGCAGAAATCGAAAATTATCCTGGATTCGATTCGATCATGGGCCCTGATCTAGCTTATAAGATGTATGAAAGTGTCTCAAGATTTGGGACAGAAAATGCTTATGGAATCGTTCAAGATATCAAGGATCACGGCAGCCATAAAGAAGTCATCTGTGAAGATAAAAGTTACGAAGGAAAAACAGTCATTATCGCAACAGGCTGTATCCACCGTAAATTAGGCGTACCTGGCGAGGAAGAATTTGCTGGACGAGGCGTTTCTTACTGTGCAGTCTGCGATGGTGCGTTTTTCCGTAACAAACGTCTAGTAGTCATCGGGGGTGGGGACTCAGCAGTAGAAGAAGCCATCTATTTGACACAATTTGCTTCTGAAGTAGTGATCGTCCACCGTAGAGATGAATTACGTGCACAAAAGATCATCCAAGACCGTGCATTTGCAAATGAAAAAATTTCCTTTATGTGGGATACAGTCGTTGACGAAATCGTTGGAAACGAAATGGTAGTGACAGGTGTGAAAGCACGTAATGTCAAAACCGGCAATGAATTTGATTTAGCAGCAGACGGAGTATTCATCTATGTTGGACTGGATCCATTAACTGCACCTTTTAGAGAAGCAGGTTTGACGAACGAGGCTGGCTGGATTCCAACAGACAACGAAATGAAAACGAATATGCCAGGCGTTTTTGCCATCGGAGATGTTCGTGAAAAAGATTTGCGACAAATCACTACAGCTGTTGGTGACGGCGGTATTGCTGGACAACAAGTGTATAAATACTTGGAGTATTTGGAAGAAACAACAGCATAAGTTTAAAAAGAGTAGAAGAACGGGTTCAATTGTTCTTTTACTCTTTTTTTTCGCGTGAAATTTACTGAATCTGATTTATGCGAACACGTCCAACACCTTTTGATAAAAGAATCCTTTCTTGATTTAAGCGTTTTTTGGTCCTCATACTTTCATATCTAATAAGTGAATGCTATACTTATTAAGAACCATATTTCAGAAAGAGGTGTTATTTTCATGTCTTGGGAACAAGTGTATGAACAATGGGTACATGAAGAAAATTTAGAAGAAAACTTAAAAAAACAATTAAATGATCTGGGTGAAGATCCTGAAAAACTTGAAGATGCTTTTTATGCACCGTTGGAATTCGGTACTGCAGGCATGCGGGGAATCTTAGGACCTGGGATCAATCGAATGAACATCTATACGGTAAGACAAGCAACAGAAGGACTAGCACGTTTCATGGATACACAAGGTGAAGAAACAAAACGCCGAGGTGTCGCTATCGCTTATGACTCACGCCATCAGTCACCAGAATTTGCAATGGAAGCAGCCAAAACACTGGCACATCACAATATCCCGTCTTATGTATTCGAAAGTCTGCGTCCAACACCAGAGCTTTCTTTTGCAGTTCGTCATTTGAAGACGTTTGCGGGAATCATGGTAACCGCATCTCACAACCCAGCGGCTTACAATGGATATAAAGTCTACGGAGAAGATGGCGGACAAATGCCTCCTGCAGACGCAGATGCATTGACGAAATATGTCCGTGAAGTCAGCAATCCGCTAAAAGTCGAAGTATTATCTGATGAAGAAGCTAAACATAGCGGGTTGATCACGATCATCGGAGAAGAAGTGGACGCTGCTTATCTAGAAGAAATCAAAGCAGTGACGATTGATCGTGAATTGGTTGAAACAATGGGGAAAGATTTGAAACTTGTGTACACGCCACTTCATGGAACAGGGAAAATGTTGGGCGAACGTGCGTTGAAACAAGCTGGATTCGAACAATTCGTACTAGTTCCCGAACAAGCTGTGGCAGATCCAGATTTCACTACGGTCAAATCGCCAAATCCAGAAGAACATTCAGCTTTTGAATATGCTATACGACTTGGAGAAAAAGAAGGAGCTGACTTGCTGATTGCAACAGATCCTGATGCAGACCGTTTAGGCGCAGCGGTTCGTTTGCCAGATGGTTCTTATGAAGTATTGACTGGGAACCAAATCGGAGCATTGTTTGCTCAATATATTTTGGAAGCACATCAATCAAGAGGCACTTTACCAGAAAACGCAGCGGTATTGAAATCAATCGTTTCCAGCGAATTGCCCACAGCAATTGCGGAACACTACGGTGCTACCATGTTCAATGTGTTGACAGGGTTTAAATTCATTGCTGAAAAAATACAACAATTTGAAGAAGACCATTCACATACTTTTATGTTTGGATTCGAAGAAAGTTATGGTTATTTAGTTAAACCTTTTGTTCGCGATAAAGACGCGATCCAAGCATTGCTTTTATTAGCAGAAGTAGCAGCTTACTATAAAAAACAAGGCAAAACGTTGTATGACGGCTTGCAAACGATTTTTGAAACCTATGGCTATTTCGCAGAAAAAACGATTTCTGTGACAATGAGCGGACAAGAAGGTTCTGCGAAAATCTCTGCTTTGATGGAAAAATTCCGTAAAGAAGCACCGACAGAATTTGCCGGAGCAAAAGTTATTCAAACAGAAGACTTTAAAGAATTGACGAGAACAGACCGTGAAGGAAACGTAGAAAAACTAACAACACCGCCATCCGACGTATTGAAGTATACATTGGAAGAAAATGGCTGGATCGCTATCCGCCCTTCAGGAACTGAGCCGAAAATCAAGTTTTATATTGGTGTAAAAGGAAGCTCTACAGAAGACGCAGCCGAAAAAGTAGCCTCTTATGAAGCGATTATCAAAAAGATGACAGAAGAATAAAAACTTGAGACTGATGGAAAAAGTGGTAAACTTTAGAAGTCAGTCTTTTTTCAAGTTGGAGGTGAATGGATTGCCAGACACGCAAAAATCAAAAGTAGAGAAAGTCAGTCAATTATTCAAAATGTTGAGTGATCCCACTCGTCTTAAAATTCTGCTATATCTGAAAGACGGGGAACAAAATGTGACAGCAATCACCCAAGCAGTGGAAATGGAGCAGTCTGCTGTATCGCATCAACTACGTTTATTAAGAGAAAATCATGTCGTCAAGTCTCATCGCGAGGGAAAAGCGATTTTGTATAGTCTTGATGATTCTCATGTACTGGATATTTTGAACCAGACACTCAAACATGTGGAACATCAATAACGATAGGTGCAAATAGATAAACACTGGAGTGTGACAACGAAGAAATTTCGTTGTCACACTCCAGTGTTTTTTAAGAAAAAGACAAAAATGATTAATCGCTTTTTTCTGTTGTTTCAGTTCCATAATAACTATGATCTTCTAGGTCTAAAGCATTCAAAATAAGCGAAGCCGTTTCTTCAATAGATAAAGATGCCACATTGATCACTACACATCCTAGTTTTTCATAAAGATCATTCGCAAAATCGAGTTCAGCTCTAATTTTTTCGATATCGGAATAAGCAGTATCAGGGTTTAATCCGTAAGAGCGCATCCGTTCTTTACGGATATTATTTAAAATATCTGGGTTATTCGTCAGTCCCACGATTTTTTTAGGATCGATTTCCCACAGCTGTTTGGGAATATGTGCTTGGGGAATCAAAGGTAAATTGGCAACTTTTAAATTTTTATTTGCTAAAAACAAGCTCAAAGGCGTTTTGGAAGTTCGGGATACGCCTAGCAAAACGACATCTGCTTCTAAAAAACCACGAGGATCTTTCCCATCATCGTATTTTACAGCAAATTCCATTGCTTTGATCCGTTTGAAATAGTTCTCATTCAATAAATGGAGGGCACCAGGTTGCCGAATTGGCTTGATACCAGTTAAACGTTCAATTTCTGATATCGGTGGCGTCATCACATCGAAACTAAATAATTGATGTTCTTCACAAAAAGAACGTGTTATCTCGATCAGTTCTTGATTGATTAATGTATGCAGGACAAGTGCTTTTTCTTCTAATGCATCTTGCAATGCCTGCCTTAATGTTTTTTCATCTGTCACGAACGTTCTGCGGAATAGGTTGAACTCAACGGTAGGATACTGAGCCATAGTAGCTTGCGCTAGTTTTGTCGCAGTTTCTCCAGCAGAGTCGGAGATGACAAAAAAAGTAACGATTTCTGTAGAATCGGAAGACATGGATAAAACCTCACTTGCATTTTTTTTATGTTTATTATACCATACTCTAGAATGCGTACTTCGTAATCATTTTGATTTGGAGGAATAAGTCATGAAAAAACAGACATTGATCGAACAATCATTAGAAACATTGAAAAATAACGGTTTTAAATATACTAAAAAAAGAGAAGCATTGTTAACTTATTTAGTGAAGCGTAACCGCTACGTATCTGCTAAAGAAGTTTTTGACTATATGAATCAGGAATTCAAAGGGGTAAGTTATGATACGATTTACCGGAATCTCCATGATTTTGCAGAGATCGATTTACTGGAAGAAACCGATTTAAATGGAGAAATGAAGTTTCGTTTTCATTGCTGTCAGGGGGAAATCGGCCATCACCATCATTTTATCTGTACAGTGTGCGGAACAACGAAAGAAATCCATATGTGTCCGATGAATTATTTCGAAGAACAGCTAGGTGGATGCACGATCGAAGGGCATAGATTCGAGATTTTCGGAAGATGTGAAAATTGTCAATAAGGATTTAAATAAAATAACATTTGATAATTTTAAAAAAAAGCAAGATTTCCTTGACGGTCAAAACAGCATTAGATATAATATTCACAGGACAGTCTTGTTTTTTGAGATATATTTCAATAACAATTACGGTTACTTTTTAAGCTCGGAGGGAGGGAATTAACATGTCAAAAACAGTCGTTCGCAAAAACGAATCACTTGACGATGCTCTTCGTCGCTTCAAACGTTCCGTGTCAAAAGCGGGTACTTTACAAGAATCTCGTAAACGTGAATTCTACGAAAAACCAAGTGTAAGACGCAAGAAAAAATCTGAAGCAGCTAGAAAACGCAAAAAATTCTAGTTCTGTGATGAATTGGAGTTGGTAGTGTGTCACTACTAAGTAGATTAAACGATGACATGAAAGCAGCGATGAAAGCGAAAGATAAGGAATCTTTACAAGTCATCCGAATGATCAAGTCATCTATACAAAACGAGCAGATTAAAGAAGGTCACGACTTGACAGAAGAAGAAGAACTAACGGTGTTGTCTCGCGAAATGAAACAGCGACGTGATTCTTTGCATGAGTTTGAAGAAGCAGGACGTGACGATTTAGCTGAAAAAGTAAAAAGTGAAATTGTAATAGTCGAAAAATATATGCCGGAACAACTTTCCGACGAAGAAATTCGACAACTTGTTCAAGAAGCAATCACTCAAACTGGTGCTTCATCAATGAAAGAATTTGGCAAAGTTATGGGTGCAATTATGCCTAAAGTCAAAGGAAAAGCAGATGGAAACCAAGTAAATGCGATTGTGAAAGAACTATTACAATCTTAATTTTATCATTTAAGCTGCGGACAGTGATTGTCCGCAGTTTTTTGTGTTCGTAAAAAAAGAACTAAAAAACAGCTAGAAGAAAGAATAAGATTCTTTCTTCTAGCTGTTTTTTCCTGTTTAATATCTCTTATGTTAAATTGTGTTTGATTTGGTTATTCTTCTGGTAACTCACTTGCTTCTTGTTTATATCCTGATACGCGATATACATAATAAAAGAGCAAGCTGCCAGCGTAACCAAGCAACGTTGGGACGACCCAGCCAAGTCCTAATGCAGCAAAAGGAACATAATGATGATAAAATCCTAGTAAGCTTGCTACGACAGTTTGCTGACTCACTAATGCAGGCGAATTTGCCAACATATCCAATACGGCTGGAACGGCAGAAAAGAACATCGTTACTTGATAGACAAATGGACTCTTTTGGAAGAATTTTGCTGTTAAGGAAAGCAAGATTAACGCAAGTGACAATGGATACAAAAGCATCAATACTGGTAAAGACCATTGGATGATATTATCCAATCCGGCATTCGCAACGACAAAAGAGACAAAAGTCGTTAACCGCAGCCATGTCATATAACTGACTTTAGGGAACAGTTTATGGAAATCTTGTGCAAAAGAAACAACGAGTCCCATAGCGGTAGTGAAGACACCTAATGTGACCATTACCCCTAAGAAGCTAGCACCGAAGTTACCTAAATAAAAATTAGTGATCTGAGAAAGTGCAGTTCCGCCATTTTCTGATAAAGACATCTTATTCAAACTCATCGCACCGAGAAGGACCAGACCAAAATAAATCATGACTTCTAACGCAACGCTCAGGCTACCAGCTTTTGCTGTTAATTCTGTGACTTTTTTATCTTTAAAACCAAGATCACGAACTGCATGGACAAAAGTGACACTTAAAGCAAGTAAAGCTACTGCATCAACCGTGTTGTATCCTTCTAAAACGCCATTTGTCAAAGCGTTCGTCTGATAAGAATCTGCAGCAGATTGGTTTAGATTCCCCATGGGTTGGAATAAAGAAACGACAAAAATGATAGCTAATAATGCAAGAAACAAGGAGTTTAAATACTTTCCGACATATTTGACCAAACGTGTTGGATGTACAGTAAGGAAATAAGCAAGTAAAAAGAAAAGAGCAGAGAATAAAAACATACCTAATGAATCATATTTTTCAGGCAAAAAGGGTTTAGCAGCCATTTCAAAAGCAGTTGCTGCTGTCCGCGGTGTACCAAAGAATGGTCCGATTGTTAAATGAACAAGGATCAAGAACAAGGCAGCATACCATTTTCCGACAGGTTTAGCTAAGTCATACAGACCATCACTTTTTGTCACTACTACAGCTAAGATAGCTAATAATGGGAAAAGAGCGCCTGAGATGGCAAAACCTACGCCAGCACTGACCCAGTTTGCGCCAGCCATTTGACCTAAGTGGACAGGAAAGATTAGATTGCCTGACCCGAAGAACATCCCGAAGATAAGTGAACTGACCATCAATAGTTGTTTCCATGAATAAGTTTTTGTTTCTTCCATAAATTTTTCCTCCAATAATTATCATTTTGATTGACGATATAAACGTTGCAGCAATTAGTAATGCCACTAATATCAGATTCCATGAAAACCACCACCTTAAAATATAAAAAAAAGCCCTTTTCCACTTGGGAAAAGGGCTCTAGATTCTAGAACGGTACCACCTTTTTTCGCTTAAAAAAGCTTCTTCATTCACGGACGCTTTTTGCTAAAGTTATCCGCTAGCCTGATAATGGAGGCAGCCACAATGATCTACGTTTTCGACATTGACTCGGAAATGATGTTCGTCTATTCGATTTATTGTCATTTCTCACTTACATGACTCACTGGGAATAAATCGTTGAATAGCCTACTGTTTTCCTCGACGCTTTGCTGTATGTTTATTTGTTGACGTAATAATACACCTGTTTTTTTTGAAATGCAAGAATATTTTAACTATTTTGTTTTCTTTTTTTGAAATAAGAAAAATACCTAGAGAATACCTGCTGAATGAAACGGAATATTTTGTTCTCCACTTTCATATAACTTACATTCTCAGCTTCTTTTTATCAAAACGAGACCTTTAGCGAATGGAAACGGCTATTTTTTAACGTTTCTTGGTACGTATGGTTAAGCGGCTCTTTTACAACCTTTTCTTATTTGCTATATAGTTTCTTCTGAGTATGGTAAAATAGGAAAGAATGAATCGAAAAAAAGGGGATGTCTATTTTTGACGGAAGAGTCTAGTTCTTTAGAGATTAGATTGACAGCTGCTGATGATGTCAGCATGCTTTTAGGTGCACACGACAAGCATATAAAACTGATCGAGGAAACAACGGAAACAACCATCCATACACGTGGAGAAATCATTCAGATCATTGGTGAACAATCCCAGATTTCCTTGGCTGCCTCAGTCATTCGGACATTACAGGAATTGATCAAACGAGGAATCCACGTAAGTACACCAGATGTCGTGACGGCATTGAAAATGGGGCAAAAAGGTACATTAGATTATTTTGTTGAGATGTATGAGGAAGAGATCGTCAAAGACCGTAATGGAAAACCTATACGGGTAAAAAACAGCGGTCAAAAGAAATACGTTGAATCGGTAGCCAAACATGACATCGTATTTGGTGTAGGGCCAGCCGGAACAGGGAAAACGTTTCTTGCCGTAGTATTAGCAATTGCTGCCTTAAAAAAAGGCGAAGTGCAAAAAATCATTTTGACGCGGCCCGCTGTAGAGGCAGGGGAAAACCTAGGCTTTCTACCAGGGGATCTGAAAGAAAAAGTGGATCCTTATCTGCGGCCTGTTTATGATGCTTTATACCAAATTTTTGGATTGGATCATACGAACCGATTGATGGAACGAGGCGTAATCGAAATCGCACCATTAGCTTACATGCGGGGGCGGACATTGGATGATGCATTCGTTATCTTGGACGAAGCACAAAACACGACAGTCGCTCAGATGAAAATGTTCTTGACCCGTCTCGGTTATCAATCAAAAATGATTGTCAATGGGGATACAAGTCAGATAGACTTGCCTCGAGGGACGACAAGTGGTCTTGTTCATGCAGAACGAACACTAAAGCAAATCAAAAAAATCGATTTTGTTAATTTTGAAGCAAGTGACGTTGTTCGGCACCCTGTAGTTGCCGAAATCATCAAAGCTTATGAAAAGGCGGATCTTCATCAAGAATAAGCTTTGCTTAGGAGGATAAGCACATGTTGAATAAAACACTGCAGAAACTACAAGAAAAACTCGGAAAGGCAGCATTGCCTTTCCTTCTGTTCTTGTTTTTTATCATTGTCTGCGGCGTTACATTTAGTAGTGTCAAACAAAAGGCCAATGATTTTAGAGAAGGCCAAGTAGCAGAAGAGAGTATCCGTGCGAATAAAACGATCGAGAACACGGAAGAAACCGAACAAAGAAGAAAACTGGCAGCAGAAGCAGTGACTCCAGAATATACTTATCAAAAAGATCTGGCAGATGACCAGAACAATCGGATCAAGCAATTATTCGAATTGATCGATAAGACGAATGATACCATCAACAAATCTTATAATGACAAGGTAGATAAGGCGAAGGAAGATGAAAATATCCCGAAACCTACTACAGAAGAGCGGATTGCTACACTGAAGAAAAATTTTGAAAACGTGAATGCAGAAAACGTTGCGTTTTACCAAAAACTGCCGAACAATTTTTATTCGACGATATTTGAAATGACTGAAACGGAAATTCACACAGTTAGGGATGAAAGTTTGAAGCTCATTGACGAACAGATGAGTAAACAAGTTCGTGAAAGCGAATTGGAAGCTTTTAAACAAGAAGCAGAAGATCAGATTCAATATTTGAATGTCACAACAGAGCAGCAACAAATGATTCGCTACTTAGTAGATCAAGGAATTGTAGTCAATGATGTATTGAATGAGAAAAAGACAGAAGAATTAAAACAATCTGCACGAGAAGCTGTACAACCAGTGATGATCTTCCAAGGAGAAATCATTGTTCGCGAAGGAAATCAAATTGATGCTTCAGCAATGAAAAAATTGGAATTACTAGGATTGACGAATCAAACGACTTCGATTTTCCCACTCATTGCCATGGTTTTAGCTGTTTTGCTTCAAATCGGTGTACTGATTTATAATTCACTTCAATTCCAAAATGCAGGAGAAAGAACAAAATACGTACTTTTCTACGTGACGGCAATGTCAGTCAGCGTAGTACTAATGAAATTTTTCCAACTCTTCCAAACAGAACAAGCTGCTTATATTCCGCTGTTTTACCCCGCGGCTTTTGCTCCACTTGTTTTAAGCTTTTTCTTGAATCGAAGAGCAGGGATCATGGCTGGTATTTTCCAGGCAGTATCCGCACTTTTCATTTTTTATGATTCGATTGGCACGAACTTTCTGACAGTTATTTTGATGTCCTATGTATTTTCTGGTCTTATGGCAACGATCGTCAGACGCAAACGGATCTCAGAACAAGGGTTATCCGCTGCTATGTGGGTCATTATTTTCCCTGTGATGATGGATGTCATTTTGATTATCTACCAAGGAATGAGCTTTGGAGATGCAACGACTTGGTTAACGCTAGTCTGCGGATTCACAGGTGCACTGTTCTCATTCTTGCTGACGATAGGTCTGCACCCCTATATTGAATTGATGGTCAATGATGATAGTGTGATCGTATTAAATGAACTCAGCAATCCTAATCATCCTTTATTGAAACAGTTGCTGGAAGAAGCACCAGGCACGTATCACCATAGCATGATGGTAGCCAATCTAAGTGCTAATGCTGTAGCAGAAATCGGTGGACGTTCTTTACTAACTCGAGTAGCTTGCTATTATCATGATATCGGCAAGATCAAACACGCCAGCTTTTTCGTTGAGAACTTGCCTTCAGGAGCGGAAAATCCGCACAATTTCTTATTGCCAGAAGACAGTAAACATATTATCTTTGGACATGTGACAGATGGTGCCAAAATATTGGAAGATTATAATATGCCGCAAATGGTGATCGATATTTGCAGACAGCATCATGGAACCACGCTGATGCGTTATTTCTACGTTAAGGCAAAGGAACGCAACCCGGAAGTCACGGAAGAGCAATTCCGTTATCCTGGACCAAAACCTCAAAGCCGTGAAGCAGGAATCGTCAATATAGCTGACAGTTGTGAAGCGGCAGTACGGGCAATGGACCATCCAACGAGCGAAAAAATCGAAAGTTTTGTCCATAATCTTATAGAAGAGCGTATTTCCGATGGACAATTGGACGACAGTGGATTGACGTTAAAAGAAATCCGTAAAGTAGAAAAATCATTGATCAGCGGTTTAAGCAGTACCTTCCATTCTCGGATCAAATATCCTAAAATGAAATCGGAAGTTGAGAAGATAAAAGAAGAACAAGAAGAATAGCAAGAAGAATAGAAAGAAGTGATGTATAATGGATATTACTTTCATGGATGAAACAAACCAAGTATCAGAAGAGAAAATGAAAGAAATCGACGACTTGTTGCAATTTGCAGCATCATATTTAGAGTTGCCGGAAGAAACAGAAATGTCTGTTACTTTCATGGACAATGCAGCAATCCAAGTAATCAATCGTGATTACCGTGGAAAAGATGCACCGACAGACGTCATCAGTTTTGCCTTGGAAGAAGAGGGCGAAGACGAAATCCCAGTGATTTTTGAAGATGGAGAGAATCCATTACCTCGTGTACTGGGAGACATCATGATCTCTACTGAACGTGCTGCAGAGCAAGCAGAAGCTTACGGCCATTCGTATGATCGGGAACTTGGCTTTTTAGCGGTTCATGGATTCTTGCATATCAACGGGTATGACCATATGACACCAGAGGATGAGAAAGAAATGTTTGGTTTACAGAAAGAGATCTTAGATGCCTATGGACTTAAAAGATAAAAACGTAGAGAAAAACAAACATTTCCTGATGTCCGTGGAATTTGCCGTCCAAGGAGTCAAAACCGTTTTTGAGGAAGAACGCAACATGAGGAAACATGTTGCGTTCGGAATCCTCGCTTTGTTTATGGGCGTGATTTTCCAACTTGATCGGATAGAATGGTTATGGCTGCTTTTAGCTGTTTTTCTCGTATGGATAGTAGAGATCATCAATACTGTTTTTGAAAATGTCGTGGACATGTTTACGGATTTTCATTTTCATCCGATTGGGAAAAAAATCAAAGATATGGCAGCTGGAGCAGTTTTAGTGACCGCTTGTTTTGCCGTCATCGTTGGGTTGATTTTATTTGTCCCTAAAATATATCATTTGTTGTTTAATTAAAAAGGAGAACATATATGCCAGAACATAAATCAGGGTTTGTCGCAATCGTCGGCCGCCCGAATGTAGGAAAATCCACGTTATTGAATCGAATCGTGGGTCAAAAAATTGCCATCATGAGTGATAAGGCGCAGACAACTAGAAATAAAATCCAAGGAGTATATACTACACCAGAAGCTCAGTTGATTTTTATTGACACACCAGGAATCCATAAACCAAAGCATCGTTTAGGAGATTTTATGGTAGAAGCAGCTTACAGTGCGTTGAAAGAAGTGGACGCGGTCTTATTTATGATCAGTGCTGATCAAAAACGCGGTCGGGGAGACGATTTTATTATTGAACGTCTAAAAAACGTGCATTCTCCTGTTTATCTGATTATCAATAAAATCGATAAAATCCATCCAGACGAGTTGTTGGGAATCATCGAAGATTATTCAACGCAGATGCCGTTTGCACAAGTTATTCCAATTTCTGCTACAGAAGGAAACAACGTCGAACGTTTGATGGATGTATTAGTCAGTGAAATGCCAGAGGGCCCACAATATTTTCCAGATGATCAAGTGACTGATCATCCTGAATACTTCATCGTTTCTGAATTGATCCGTGAGAAAGTCTTGTTTTTAACACGAGACGAAGTGCCTCATTCTGTCGCAGTCGTTGTTGATTCGATGAAGCGAAACGAGAATGATAAAATCCATATCCAGGCTACGATCATCGTCGAAAGAGATAGCCAAAAAGGGATCATTATCGGCAAAGGCGGAAAAATGCTGAAGCAAGTAGGAACGAAAGCGAGAAAAGATATCGAAAATCTTTTAGGAGACAAAGTCTTTCTAGAACTTTGGGTCAAAGTTCAAAAAGACTGGCGAGACAAAAAAGTCTATCTGCAAGACTTCGGCTACCGAAAAGACGAATATTGATATTCTGAGCTTCTTGTAAGTTAGGTATAGAAATAAACTGGATAAAAATCCGCTTGTTGAGAAAAGCTGCGGAAGATCGCAACATAAATGATCTGGATCGGCAGAATCTGCTTTTCCAGATTTATTTTTTAGGAGGGAGAATATGAGCCAGCTTGCAGAATCAAAAGGCTTGATTTTATCTAGCCGTAATTACAAAGAAAAAGATAAATTAGTCAAAATCTTTACGGAATCTTCTGGCAAAATGATGTTTTATATCAAAGGGATCCATCGGCAAAATCAGCCCTTAGCTCCGGCTTTGCTCCCTTTTACTGAAGCAGTTTATATCGGGAATTTTCGAAGTGAAGGTTTGTCATTTTTAAGCAGTGTCAAAGATGTCCACGCGTTTCGACACATCCAAGAAGACATCTTTTTGAGCGGCTATGGCACATATTTATTGAATCTAGTAGATGCGGCAATCGAAGATCATCAGTACGACCCGCATTTGTTCCAGTTTACGCAACAAGCACTGCAACGGATGGACCAAGGAGATGATGCAGAAATCATCACGAATATTTTTGAAGTCCAAATACTGCAACGCTTCGGAATTGCACCAATCTGGACACACTGCGTCGTATGTGGGGAAACAAAAGGAAAATTTGACTATTCTTCCAAATATGGTGGTGTGATATGCGAAAGACACTGGTCGATGGATGATCACCGTTATCATGCAGATCCTCGAGCTGTTTATTTCGTTCGGATGTTTTCAGCTATTTCTTATGATAAAATCAGTGGAATCCATCTGAAAGAAGAAACCAAACAAGCAATCCGTGAACTCATCGACCAGCTGTATGATGAATATGTCGGTATCCATTTGAAAAGCAAAAAGTTCATTGATCAAATGAAGTCTTGGGCACACGTATTAAAGACGCCAGAGAAAGACATGTCTGAAAAAGATCTACCTAAAAAAGAAGAATAGTAAATGAAACATACAACAAAAAATCAAAACCATTTGACAAACACAGGGAGTTCCGTCTATTATTAACCGTAGATCAAATAGATCGTTCACTGAGAGGATCTATTATAGAAACAAGAAAACTGCAAAATGAATACGTACATTGACCAAGATCAGTAAAAAACACGTGGTTTAGCGAGTTCGGGAGAGTGGGAGCCGGACCCAAACGATTTTTGAAGAGGCACTTGCGAGTACGATAAATGAAGCTGCCGAATCTTTATTCGGAAGTAGGGTGGAACCGCGAATTATTCGTCCCTATGTCTGTAATCAGACATAGGGATTTTTTGTCGTTTTCTTTCCTGTATTCTTATTTGACAGCAACGCTTTAAAATTGAAAGGGGCAAAACAGATGAGTAAAAAATTGACCGTCCAAGATATGATTTTAACATTACAAAAATTTTGGTCATCAAACGGCTGCATGCTGATGCAAGCGTATGACACAGAAAAAGGAGCAGGTACGATGAGCCCATATACCTTTTTACGGGCAATCGGACCAGAACCATGGAATGCTGCTTACGTAGAGCCATCTCGCCGACCAGCTGATGGACGTTATGGCGAAAACCCAAACCGTTTGTATCAGCATCATCAATTCCAAGTCGTGATGAAACCTTCACCTGAGAATATCCAAGAGCTTTATTTAGAAAGCTTGCGCCTTTTAGGAATCGATCCATTAGAACACGACATCCGTTTTGTTGAAGACAACTGGGAGAACCCATCCATGGGCTGTGCCGGTGTGGGTTGGGAAGTATGGCTTGACGGAATGGAAATCACACAATTCACGTACTTCCAGCAAGTTGGTGGACTGCCTTGTAAACCAGTAACTTCTGAGATCACTTATGGACTAGAACGTCTTGCTTCTTATATCCAAGAAGTTGAAAGTGTCTATGATTTAGAATGGGCTGATGGCGTGAAATATGGCGAGATCTTCAAACAACCAGAATATGAACATTCCAAATATTCTTTTGAAGTAAGCGACCAAGATTTGCTACTAAGCAACTTTGATCGTTTTGAAAAAGAAGCTAAACGCTGTATCGATGAAAATCTTGTTCATCCAGCGTATGATTATATTTTGAAATGCAGCCATACATTCAATTTATTAGATGCTCGCGGTGCAGTATCCGTAACAGAGCGTGCCGGTTATCTTTCTCGCATCCGCAACATGGCTCGTGCTGTAGCTAAAATCTTTGTGGCAGAACGCGAAAAACTAGGATTCCCTTTGTTGAATAAAAACACAGCAAATCCAGAAACCGTGAAGGAGGCTGAATAAGATGGCAAAAGACTTATTACTTGAAATCGGGCTGGAAGAAATGCCTGCCCATGTTGTCACACCAAGCATGAAACAATTAGAAGAAAAAACAGCAAAATTTTTAGATGAAAACCAATTGACTTATGATACGATCGAAACATTTTCCACACCGCGCCGTTTAGCAATCAAAGTAACAAATATTCCAGAACGGCAAGCGGACAGTGAAGAAGAAGTCAAAGGACCAGCCAAAAAAATTGCTTTGGACGCAGATGGAAACTGGACGAAAGCAGCGGAAGGATTTGTCCGCGGACAAGGTCTGACGACAGATGCTATCACATTTAGAGAATTAAAAGGTGTAGAATATGTCTATGTAACGAAATACACTCATGGTAAGGAATCAAAAGAAGTATTGACAGGTTTAGCAGATGTCATTAAAAGCCTGACTTTCCCTGTAACGATGCATTGGGCAGAATACGATTTTGAATATATCCGCCCTATTCACTGGATCGTGGCATTGTTAGATGACGAAGTAATCCCATTCGAAATCTTGGATGTCAAAACAGGCAGAGCCTCTCGAGGTCATCGTTTCTTAGGCGAAGATGTGACATTTGCGCATGCAAAAGAATATGAAGAAAAATTGAATGAACAATTCGTTATTGCTTCACCGCAAAAAAGACAAGAAATAATCGTTACACAAGCAAATGAATTAGCAGAAAAAAATCACTGGGTTATTGATCTAGACGAAGATTTACTAGAAGAAGTCAACAATTTAGTCGAATATCCAACTGTCTTTTCTGGCGACTTCGAAGAAAAATATCTTTCTGTTCCTGAAGAAGTACTAGTCACTTCTATGAAAGAACATCAACGTTATTTCGAGGTACGGAATGATCAAGGTATGCTGCTTCCTCATTTTATTTCTGCTCGTAATGGTGATCGGGTAAAATTGGAAAATGTGGTTCGAGGCAATCAAAAAGTATTGACGGCTCGTTTAGAAGATGCGGAATTCTTTTATAATGAAGACAAGAAAGCTTCAATCGACCAATACGTTGAAAAACTAAAAACTGTTACTTTCCATGAAAAAATCGGTAGTATCTATGAGAAAATGCAGCGGGCACAAGTCATTGCCCGTATCATTGGCGAACAAGTAGGACTATCTGAGGAAGAATTGATGGATCTGCAACGAGCTGCTGAAATCTATAAATTTGATCTAGTAACCAACATGGTAGGGGAATTTCCTGAACTACAAGGGATCATGGGCGAAAAATATGCTCTGCTGAAAGGCGAGAAACCTGCTGTAGCGACAGCGATTCGTGAGCATTACATGCCTATATCCAGTGAAGGAGAGCTACCTCAGTCTACAGTAGGTTCTGTTTTAGCGATTGCAGATAAATTAGATAGCATCTTTTCTTTCTTTGCTGTTGGGATGATTCCAAGCGGTTCAAACGATCCTTATGCCTTACGTCGCCAAGCATACGGTGTCGTTCGGATCATCGAATCGAAAAAATGGGCCTTTCCTTTGTCTGTTCTGCAAGAAACGATTAGTGATGTTATCAGTAAAGATACGGATCGTTTCGGTATTGGTTTATCAGAAGGGCAACAACAAGTGATCGACTTTATCAAAGGTCGTCTGCGCCAATTATTGACAACGAAGAATATTCGTCATGATGTCATCGATGCTGTTTTGAATGCGGAACAAAAAGATCTGACAAAAGTATTTGCAGCAGCACAATTGTTCAAACAACATCTTGCAGATGAAGACTTCAAACCTTCAATGGAAGCTTTGACACGTGTCGTGAACTTAGCGAAAAAAGCGCAGCTTGAAAAACAATCAGAAGTAGACCCTGAGCTGTTCGAAAACGACGCAGAGAAAGAATTACACAAAGCAGTAGAAGCAATGAAAGCAAGTTTTGCTGACCAAACGATCCACGAAAACTACGACCAGCTTGTCGCTCTTCGTCCACTGATCGAAAATTATTTTGATCAAACGATGGTCATGGCTGATGAACCAGCAGTACGTAAGAACCGACTAACACAACTTAGTCAAATAGCTGCCATGGCTTTGTCATTAGCAAGCTTGGATCAAATCATCACAAAATAGTCTTTTGTTTGAAAAACAGAGAGCATGCACGAAACGTACTGTGTCTCTGTTTTTTTGTTATAAATATAAATAGCTGTTATTAATTCTATTTTAATAATTTTTGTTATTTTATTATTTGTTCGAATTTTCAAAACGCTCATGAAAAGTGAGGAAATAAAAATGAAAACGATTAATAACAATCTTGTTATTGTTTTATTTACTTTTAAATTAAAAATTTCCCTAGTCAAGAAAACTGTTTGTGGTATGATTATATAGGGAAAACCCGTTTATAAATATTTCTATGAATATATTAGTTTAATTATGCTTTTAAAATAAAAAGCGCTCATTCTGATGTGAATGAATCACATCTTTATTTATCTATCATCAATATTTAGGAGTGAATCTATGGAAAAGCCGTTCGTCAAGTTATTGGCTACTGTGGCGGTAGGCACAGGCGCTATTGTGATTTGCTTGTTTGGATACCATCTCAATAATCAGCGGCAACATCATCAACGGATCAATTACGCAGAATCTGCCATCACCAATCAAAAAGACACCGTGACCTCTTTATCAAAAGAAGTAGATAAGCTGTACAGTACAAAAGAAAAAATTTTCCTAAATCCTGAAATAACAGAAGAAACAGTTTCAAATTTGTCACATAAACTATCTTCTATCAAACTTTCGGCAGATGATTATGACATCAAGGAATCAGAATTACCTAAAGAAGCTGCTGCGATCCAAGAAGAAAAGAAAGCAGTCTTAACACAGTTAGAGGATGCAGAATCAAAACTGAAGATCCAGACGGCTGTCAATAAATTATTTACTAAAAACGTATCAAACTGGCAGCAAGCTGTGGATGATGTCATCATCAAAGAAAAGTTGGCAAGTGCAGATGTCGCCCATGTACGTGAAAATATGAGCTTTTTTAAGGATAGTGCTTGGAAAACGGTCGTTATGCAATATCTAGGATTCGCTGATACCCAAATTGCACAAGTCACGCAACTAGATCAGCTATTCGATATGATGCTGAAAGATGGTCAAGTAACAGCTACTGCTACTTACGATCAATATTTGACCGCACTCAGTCTCATCGAACAGATCCGGAATGAAAAAATAAGAGCCGCATACGCGTCAAAAGCAGAAACAGTCGCTCAGCAAATGGGCTATAGCAATACGAGCTATTAATAAGCGAGAATTCAAGCAAGGCTAGCAAACGGAGGAAACTATGGCAAAACGAAGAAGAAAATCAAGAGGGAAAAAGATATTTATAATTATTTTAGCAATTCTTGTCGTATTAGTATTAGCAATCGTAGGAGTAGGAGCAAAATTATATCTAGATCTCTCACATTCTATTGAAAAAACTTACGAATCAGTGGAACGAACCCAAGGAGAACGAACAAAACCAGTTGATCTGGATAAACAAGAATCTTTCTCTGTTCTATTGATGGGAATCGATACGGGGGATTTAGGTCGGGTCGATCAAGGACGATCAGATACGATGATGGTTGCCACAGTCAGTCCTGAAGACAAACAGACAACGATCGTCAGTATTCCTCGTGACACGTATGTCGACATCGTTGGACATGACACAAAAGACAAGATCAACCACGCTTACGCATTCGGCGGAGCTGCCATGGCGATGGATACCGTACAAAAATATGTAGACATCCCAATCGATCACTATGTTTCAATCAATATGAAAGGTCTAAAAGAACTCGTTGATGCAGTTGGTGGTATCGAAGTCAATAATGACCTCACCTTCTCACAAGATGGCTATGATTTTACGATCGGTAAAATCACATTGAACGGGGATCAGGCATTGTCTTATTCTCGTATGCGTTATGAAGATCCAAATGGTGACTACGGCAGACAAGAACGTCAAAGAAAGATCGTAGAAGGTGTAGCGAAAAAAGTGTTGAGTCTGAACGGTGTAAGCAACTATCAATCCGTTTTGAATGCTCTAGAGTCGAATATGAAAACAGACATGAGCTTTGATGAAATGAAAAAGATTGCTTTAGATTATCGGGATGCATTTGGTACGATCAAGCAAGATCAGCTGCAAGGAGAAGGCTTCATGCAAGACAATATCTCATACCAAAAAGTCAGCGATCAAGAACTTGACCGTGTGAAAAAAGAATTAAAAGATCAAATGAATCTAGAGAATAAATAGGAAAGTGGAGAAAAAATGGAAGAGACAATCAGCTTGAAAGAAATTTTTGAAACATTACGCAAACACGTGATAACAATCCTCATCTCAATGATTGCTGGCTTGGCCATCTCAGGCATCGTGACGTTTTTCATCTTGACGCCAAAATACAGCTCACAAGCCCAATTGATCGTGACACTGCCGCAATCAGATACTGCAAATGTCAATGATGTCAATACGAACCTGCAAATGATCAATACGTATAAAGATATGATCGTCAGTGATCTAGTACTAAATGAAGTCAAAGATCGTTTAGAAACAGAAGACAATGTAAAAATGACTGCTGGACAAATCAAAGATGCCATCTCCGTCAATCAGTCACAAAATTCACAAATGTTCTCGATCCAAGCAACAAGCACGAATGCAGTGACGGCTCAACAGATTGCTAATACAACGTCACAAGTATTCCAAGAGAACGCCAAAGACGTGATGAATGTCGATAAAATCTCGATCATCTCAGGTGCAGTTGCCAATACGACACCTGTTTCGCCAAATAATAAATTGAATCTAGTGATTGGCTTAGTGTTAGGAATGATGGTAGGTGTAGGTCTAGCTTTCTTATTTGAATTACTCGACCGGACAGTAAAAGATGAAAAATATGTGACGGATACATTAGGCTTCCCAATCTTAGGGACTGTACCAGAAATGTCAGCGAAAGAATTGAACGCTGGTGTTCGTAAAAAAGGACCAGCTCCGACACAACCAAAAGCTACAAACGATAAAACAGCGCCATCACGCAGAAGCCGCTCAAGAGTCTAGGAGGAAAGAAAAATGGCACGAACACAGAAACAAAAAGCAACCCAAACTCATGCAGTCAGTTTGGTCACACTCACAAATCCCTCTTCACCAATCGCTGAACAATATCGTACGATTCGGACGAATATCCAGTTTGCCTCCGCAGCTGGTCAGCAAATCAAAACGATTGTTGTGACTTCATCAGGACCTGGAGAAGGGAAATCGACCACTGCAGCAAACATTGCCGTTGTTTTTGCCAAATCTGGTCAACGGGTGCTGCTAGTCGATGCAGACTTACGTAAGCCCGTCATCTATAAAACGTTCAAGTTGAACAACGCAAGCGGATTAAGTACTGTTCTTAGTTCATCAGGAAGTGTAGCAGATGAGATCCAACGAACGCCAGTCGAGAATTTATCCATTCTACCAAGTGGACCTAAACCACCAAATCCATCAGAGTTACTAAGCTCGCCAAGAATGGATCAAATTTTAGCAGAAGCAAGACAACTATTTGATGTAGTAATCTTCGACATGCCGCCAGTCGTTGCCGTAACAGATGCGCAGATCATGTCTTCCAAAACGGATGGTACCTTATTGGTCGTACGGGAAAATACGTCACGTAAAGAATCATTGACTAAAGCAAAAGAATTGCTGGATATGGTACAAGCGCGAGTCCTTGGTGTTGTATACAATGGGGCAGAACACAGCAAAGATGCTGGTTATTACTACGGGAATTAAGAAATAAAAAGAGAGGAGACAAGAGAAATGATCGATCTACATTGCCATATCCTGCCAGGAATCGATGACGGAGCAGAAAACTTAGATGCCAGTATCGCCATGGCTGAAAAAGCGATTCAACAAGGGATCACACATATTTTATGCACACCCCATCACAATAATGGAAAATACAGCAATGAAAAATCACAAGTCATTTCTCTAGTCGCTTCGTTACAAGCAGAATTAGAGAAAAGACAATTGCCTTTGACGTTATTGGAAGGACAAGAAGTACGTATTACCGGAACACTGATTGAAGACATCCACCGAGATGAAATTTTATTTACAGATTTAGATGATACATATCTTCTAATCGAATTTCCGACACTGGAAGTGCCGTTATATGCAGAACGGCTTTTTTTTGAGTTGTTAGAACTAGGAAAGACACCAGTGATCGTCCATCCAGAACGCAACGCGCATTTTCGAGAAGACCCAAATCATTTGCTTCCGTTCCTAGATATGGGATGTTTGGCCCAACTCACTGCGCCAAGTTATGTTGGGGTATTTGGCAAAGACATCCAGAAAACAGCCAAAACGATGGTCAAACATAATCTCGTGCAGATGGCTGCTTCTGATGCCCATGGGGTCTCTAAGCGCACCTTTTACTTAAAAGAGTGCTATAAGCAGATTGGCAAGGACTTTGGTAAGGAAAAAGTAGTACAGATGAAACAAGTCGCAAAGGATCTGATCAACGGGGATGAGATCAGTTATCCAGTCTATGAAGAGGTAAAAAAGAAGAAGTTTGGTTTATTTTAGGGGGAATGTAGGGTGTTTGTTTTAACAAGAAGAAGAAAAATCATTACTTTAATTTTAGTAGACAGCTTGTTATTAATTGCTACAAATAGTGCAGCGGTTAATTTTATGGAGCCGTTTGTAGCTATACCAATAGATCTTATTTTAATCTCCAGCGGGTTATCGATTGTTTTTTATCTATTATATGGTAGTTTTTTCAAAGTATTCACTCGAATCAATCGTTACACGAATTTAAGAGAGATGATTGCGATTTTTGGTTCGTTATCTGCAAGTGCGGCCTCAAGTATCATCGTATTGCTTTTCATAAATAAACAATACAGTTTACGTTTAGTCATCTTTGCATACCTACTTTCGCTATTATTGATCATTGGCAGCCGATTGATCTGGCGTATCTATATCGAAACAAAAAATATGAGGTATCTATCAACAGATTCCGCTAAAAATACCTTGATCGTTGGGGCCGGCGAAGGAGGACGTATTTTATACAACAGTTTTCTTGGATCCAAAACGGCTCAAGATATCCATGTCGTTGGATTCGTGGATGATGATCCGAATAAAAGAAATACGTATCTTTCAGGAAAAAAAGTACTGGGGTCGTTAAAAAGATATACCGGAATTGATCGAAAAATATGACATCCAAATGGTAACGATCGCTATCCCTTCTTTATCAAGAAAAAAATTACGAAGAATCTTTGAGTTAGTCGAATCCGCTCATGTGAAAGTCAACACGATGCCTTCTATGGAAGAACTTGCCTCAGGGAAAATCAGCGTATCAAAATTAAAAACCATCGACGTAGTGGATTTACTGGGAAGAGATGAGGTAGAGTTGGATATCGAATCCATCAAAGACCAGATCACAAACAAAGTCATTCTTGTCACCGGTGCAGGAGGATCAATCGGTTCAGAAATCTGCCGGCAAATCATCCAATTTGACCCTGCAAAACTATTACTTTTAGGTCATGGGGAGAACTCAATTTACTTGATTGACCGTGAATTACGCACGCATCATCAAAAGTGTCCTACAGAAATCGTGCCGATCATTGCGGATATCCAAGATCGCAAGAAAATCAATGAGATCATGGAACAATTCCACCCAGATATCGTCTACCATGCAGCCGCTCATAAGCATGTACCATTGATGGAATATAACCCAAAAGAAGCAGTCAAAAACAATATTTTCGGTACAAAAAATGTAGCAGAAGCAGCCAAAGCAGCGAAAGTAAAAAACTTCGTCATGGTCTCGACAGATAAAGCCAACAATCCGCCAAATGTCATGGGTTCAACGAAACGAATCGCTGAAATGATCGTGACTGGGTTGAATGAAGAAGGCTGTACGAAATTCTCAGCTGTCAGATTTGGGAATGTCCTTGGTTCTCGTGGAAGCGTGATTCCAGTATTCCGGGAACAAATTGCTCAAGGAGGGCCAGTCACTGTAACAGACTTTCGTATGACCCGATATTTCATGACGATTCCTGAAGCTAGTCGTTTAGTTATTCAATCTGGCGCATTAGCAAAAGGCGGCGAAATCTTTATTTTAGATATGAGCGAACCAGTGAAAATCGTAGATCTAGCCAAAAACATGATCCGATTGAGCGGATATAGCGAAGACGAGATCGAAATCATTGAAACAGGTATCCGTCCAGGGGAAAAACTATATGAAGAACTATTGTTGGATAAGGAAAGAAACGATGAAGCAGTTTACGAGAAGATCTTTGTGGGAAACATCAAAGGTTATTCCATGCAAACAGTGATGGACTTCGTCAAGAGCCTGCCGCAAGACGACGAACAATTGGCTAAAGAGATCGTCACTTTTGCAAATGCTTCGAATAAGTAGGGGGAGTAAAGTGTATAAAGACGGTTTAAAAAGAGGGATAGATTTTTTATTATCTTTAGTTGGTATCATCGTATTGTCACCGATCCTTTTGATTCTATGTATAGCTATCAAAATCGATTCAAAAGGTCCAGTCATCTTTAAACAAAAACGGGTAGGAAAAAACAAATCCCATTTTTATATCTATAAATTCCGAACAATGAAAGTAGATACGCCTCAAGAGACACCAACTCATTTGTTATCAAATCCTGACTTTTTTATTACACGAGTAGGAAAATTCCTTAGAAAAACAAGTCTGGATGAACTACCGCAATTATTTAATATTATGATTAGTCAAATTAAGCTAGAATAAAATGCTTCTTGTACATAGCTCAAAAATATTTCGATTGGTGTTCTGTAATTCAATGATTTTCTTGGAATATGATT
>NZ_BEHC01000055.1:0-2838 GCF_003112495.1 Enterococcus sp. H57 | reverse complement strand
TCTGTGAATTGGTTGTCGTTAACTTTATTCTACAGAAGGGACTTCCTTTTTTGTATGGATTTTTTCATTTACACAAAATATTTTATACTCTCAACAAATTTATCAATCTGATTAACAAAACCATTGTAAACATTGAAGAATGGCCAAGACAGAAAGAAATTTGTAAAAAAGAGTTTAATCATCCTTTTTCTTTAGAGGAAGGGTTTGCGACCTTCTTCCTAAATATAACGAACGTAAGTGGTATTACTAGCGGTGGACAGATAGAGGGGACAAAACAAGAAAGTAAGTACAAGGTAGGTTGTTGCTTTAATAAGCAATCTTTAATAAAAAAATAAGGGATATTTCTTTACTAAAAGATTCAATTAACTAATATGGATGTTGAATCTTATACAGATGGTATTTCATTTAATTATCCAAAAGAGAAAATGTTCATTTTTTTGAGCCTCCATATTTTAATCAATGTAAAAAAATCTTTATTTGAATTTATTGATAAAGATAAGCATAGCATTAGGGATTATTACTTATGACAATCCAGATGAAATTTATTGAGATTTATAAAGAATTTCGCTAAAAATATAAGTATATGCTTAGATATTCTGTTAATAATAAGCGTAAAGAAAAAGCTTGGGAATATCGTTTTACTAGTTAAATTACAAAAATTGATAATTTTGCTAATGTAGAACCTTTGAAACTAATTGATAAGTAGCTTTTTACCAAAAGCACACCACGTAACTTGAATACGATTGAAAACTAATCATTAAAATTTATTATTAGCAAAGTGATTAATCCTATTCAAAAAGCACCTAGCTTCAATTATCGTCAATGAACTTAATTTCATAGCTGAAGAAAAATCTGAATAAAGAAACGATGGCTGAACCCTTGATAGATAAGGGTTCAGCTCTTTTTAGGAACTTATGTCATAGCCACTTTTTTACATAAATCAGCTAATTAGAGAACAAATTTTGTAATTTGAGATGATAAACTTCTAAAAGACGTTGATACAGATCAGTTTCAAAATCGCTGTAATGACAAAGATCAAGGACTATATACTTAGAAGAATCAAGACCAGCAGGAATCAGTAGAGGTGAACCAAAGATGAAAAAGTCGTATTCTTCAGTGATGGGAAGTGTGAGTCGCTCGATATCTACAAAGGGGATCTTCTTTCCTAAATTCAAGATTTCTGCGGAAATCAGATGTTCAGAGACGTTAACAAACCCAACTTTCAATTTATAGTTTTCATCGATTTCTGAATAATACGGATAAAGTAAACTGGTTTGTAGAAAGACTAATTCACTTACGCATGATTTCAGCCATGTATAGTTTTTTCGTTGTGCGATTTTTTTCCAAAAACCTTCGATTTTGATTGTCAAGATACGTAAAAGTGGGTATTTATCTCTAATATAAGAAGAGACAAATAGTGTGGTCAAAGGAATTTTTTGCTTGAACATGCTAAAATTACCAATTGATAGATAGAGATTCAAAAGCAAAGCTGGCTCTTTTTCAAACTG
This sequence comes from Enterococcus sp. H57, assembly GCF_003112495.1. Classification (NCBI taxonomy): domain Bacteria; kingdom Bacillati; phylum Bacillota; class Bacilli; order Lactobacillales; family Enterococcaceae; genus Enterococcus; species Enterococcus sp. H57. Next base: position 1,330 of record NZ_BEHC01000055.1, on the reverse strand, counting down.
GAGTGTACCAATAAATGTCTGACAATGCTTCTGAAATTCCTCTAAGATATCTTTGACCTCATTGCTCGGTTGTTCATACGAATGATGAACGATCGGCACACGAATGTCTTGATTAGAGGTAAGAAGCGGCCAGTAATAGAATAAGTAAAACAAAGAGTTTACCTCTAAGATATCTAAACGAAGATTCGCAATTTTGAAGAAGTCGTAAAAAAAGTCAATGTTTGTTTCGCTTGGAATAAAGGAATCTCTTGATAATCTATAGATATCCGTAAAATGATTATTTTCGATCCTCAGCAAACAAATCAGGCAATGGAGGCTGGCTTGTTTTTTTCCTAAATCAAACTTATTCTTGTGTTGCGATCCTTCGTGCTTATAAATCAATGCACGAACTTCTTGGCTGTAAGGAATGCTATCCAGGCTTTCCCCTAATGAAACAAACCAAAAGAAATTGAAAAAGATGATGCGAATCAGCATTTCAGAACCAGATAAGGTAAGATTCGATAAATTCAAGTTGATATTGTATTCCTTCAAATATTCAGCCAATTTTTTTGTTTGCCGAAAACACGTTGAGCGGCTGATAAATTGGCGATTGCAAAAAGCTGCAAGATTTTCATCTTGTTCGGTCAGAAGACTGATCAATAATTTATAAGGAACACTTTCTGTTGATAGGTAATGTTGGTATTGGATATATTGAACAAGTTGTTCAGGAATGGATAACTTATTTTTATTATGTAACAGTTTAATATCAGTAAATTGTTCTAAATCATCTTGTATATCACATAGGATTTTTTTGAAACGAGTCGCACTGAAATAGAAATCTAAGTTTTCTCGTACATGATCTAAACTATATTCCTCCGGCCGTAAGGTCATCACCTTTCCATACACGCTTAATTTCATTCTCGCATGGTCATCTAATAAAATTTTTTCAATCAATTCTTCACCTTCTTTTTATGTTTTTATTATTAATACCGTATTTATTTTTTCTTGTAAATACTTGTCTCGATTTTTTAAAAAAACTATACAGGATTTAGAAATATTTTTTTTTAATTTATCTCAAAATTACCACTTAATGAGTATATTTTTTGAGAGAAAAGAATAAATAACCTATTTTCAATAACTAATTATTAGATATATTTATTAATCTATCTCAAGTTTAATTTCCTTTAAAATAACTCTGATTGAATAGTTAGAGCCAAAAGAGAAGAGAATTAGAAAGATTGGTGAATTTTTTCTTTTTTTTATATTACGCCGATTGTAAAATTAAGCTAGACAACTAAAAAAGTCATTTGTGCTACACTCAAAATAGTTCCGACCAAAGAATTATAAGGAG
>NZ_BEHC01000054.1:0-10937 GCF_003112495.1 Enterococcus sp. H57 | reverse complement strand
TTCTGTGAATTGGTTGTCGTTAACTTTATTCTACAGAAGGGACTTCCTTTTTTGTATGGATTTTTTCATTTACACAAAATATTTTATACTCTCAGATTACTACTATTTTGAAAAAAATTTATCATATAATTATGTAATACATTTAAAAACTTTTACAGGAATGATTTTTAAATTCGCCAACCGTCGATATGGATTAAAATATAATCCCGTAAATGGGGTTTCTTTAGCAAGAAAACCTAAGACAAACGAAGAAATAAAAAAAGAAAAAGATGGTTATTTATCAAAAGAAGAAGTTCAAATGATTGCTAGTAAACAAAAAAGTTCACATCAACAGTCACGTTATTCTTTAATTACTAAATTTTTGTTTTTAACTGGACTACGTTATGGTGAATTGATATCTTTGACTGAATCTGATTATGATGGTAATAAAATTACGGTTTCTGGTACTTATGATTACGAGTTAAAAATTAAAACAACAACTAAAAATACAGGTTCTTATAGAACCATTGAATTATCAAGTAATGCTAAAGAAATCATAGATCAATTAATTGAAGAAAACAAATTAGTTAAGAATAATAAAGATAAATACATTTTCATCTCTAAAAATGGTAACCCGATATCTATTCAAGCATATAATCAATCTTTAAGAGCAGTATCCAAAGAATTAAACATAGATAAAAAAGTTTCTTCTCACATGTTAAGGCATTCCCACATTTCTCTACTTACAGAATTAGGAATCCCATTAAAAGCCATTATGGATCGTGTAGGACATGAAGATTCAAAAACAACATTAAAGATTTATACTCATACAACTAAAAATATGCAAAATCAACTAGTAGAAAAACTAGGAAAAATAGAAATTTAAATTGCCCCTTTTCTGCCCCTTATAAAAACAAACAACATAAAATATATAAAAAGAACCCCGTTATAACGAGGTTCTTTTAATTTAACTTTCAAATACAAATTGATTATGATAAAGTTCCGCATAAAATCCATTTTCTGCTAATAACTCGTGATGACTGCCTTCTTCAATGACTTCCCCATCACGCAAGACAACGATTCTATCTGCATTCAAGATTGTTTTCAGCCGGTGAGCAATCACAAAGCTGGTTCTTCCTTTGATTGCTTCATCCATTGCTTTTTGGATCCTTGCTTCTGTTACCGTGTCTACATTACTTGTTGCTTCATCCAAAATCAATAAAGATGGATTTGTGATGATCGTTCGAGCAATACTGATCAACTGCTTTTGACCTGTACTGAATAAGTTATTTTCTTCGGATATCTCTGTATCATAACCTTTTTCTAACGTCATGATGAAGTCATGAATATTCGCTTGTTTTGCTGCATTGATGACTTCTTCATCTGAAGCGTCCGGTTTGCCGAATGTGATATTGTCTTTGATCGTTCCGGAGAACAATACAGATTCTTGCAAAACGATTCCTACATGTCTACGTAATGCATCAAGATCATAATCTCGGATATCTATTCCATCGATGACTACTGAACCATCATTGACATCGTAAAAACGGTTTAGCAGATTCATGATCGTCGTTTTCCCCGATCCTGTTGGACCAACAAGAGCAACCATTTCTCCTTTGTCCACATTGATCGAGACATCTTTCAAGACTAGTTTTTCTGGAGAATAACCAAAATCTACGTGCTGCAACGCAAGACCTTTTTCAACACCATCAAATGCTTTACCGTTTTCTGGTTTGACTTCATCTTTTTCATCAAACATTTCATTCAATCGTCTTGCCCCTGTAATCGCTAATTGGATCATGCTGTATCCAGATGAAATCTGCATCAGTGGTTGGTAATATTGTTGTGAATACTGGACGAATGTCACAACTAAGCCTAATGCCACCGAACGTTCCAAATCACCATTTAATGCTAACCAGCCGCCGAAAAAGATAACTATCGCTGTATTGACCAGTGACATTCCTTGCATCATCGGAAATAGTAGACCAGAATAAGCTTGTCCTTTGAAGGTTGCTTCGCGAACACTTTGATTATGCTCTAAGAATCCTTCAATCGTTTCTTCTTGTAAGCCATTTGTGATGATGACACGTTGTCCGCTGATTTTTTCATCCATATAACCATTTAGTTTCCCCACTTCATCTTGCTGAAGATCCACATATTTCCGTGCTTTGCGGATAATCAAGACAGCTATCAAAACGGCTACTGGAGTGGAAGCAATTGTAGCCCAAGCTAACTCTACATTTTGGCGGAACATCATGATCAAGATCCCGACAAGTAAAACAGCATTCGTGATGACTTGAAGCAAAGCTTGGTTCAAACTATTTTGAATATTATCTAAGTCACTGGTAAAACGACTTAAAATTTCACCGTCTTGATGAGAATCAAAGAAACGGATCGTCAATTTTTCCAATTTGTTGAATAGACCGATACGCATTCGGTTCGTTGACTTCCCTACTACTTGTGTGAACAAAATACTATAGATAAAGTTGGCTGCACTAGCTAGTACATAAAACAGCAAGAGTTTCCATATTACAGAAACAAATTTGCTTTTATCGTCTACGCCTTGCATCAAGCCTCCTACGTAATTAGCTAATTCTTGAAAAGCTTCCCCGATGTATTGAGGTGCCTTTACTTGTAGATAGGTAGCAATGATCACTGTGATAAAGATAAAGAAAAAGGAGAGTTTGTACCGCTTCAAATAGTGATAGAAAAATTTACTTGCTTTTATTAGATCAGTCATACTTACTCCTCCGTTCCTTTTTGAGTTTCAAAGATTTCCTGATAGACACGGTTTCCAGCTACCAATTCCTCATGGGTTCCTTCGCCGACTAATCTGCCTTCATCCAATACTAAGATGCGGTCTGCTTTGACAACAGAAGCAATTTTTTGTGCGATGACAATCGTCGTTGTTCCCTTCAAATCTCGATCGAGTGCTTCTCGGACCAGCTTTTCAGAGCGAGCATCCAATGCACTCGTACTGTCATCTAGGATCAAGATCTTTGGATTACCGATAACGCCACGAGTAATGGATAAACGTTGCTTTTGACCACCAGAAAAGTTACTGCTACGTTCTTCTACTGGTGCTTCGTAACGATCAGATAACTTTTCGATGAATTCTTTTGCTTGAGCAATAGAAGAAGCATGTTCCATCTCTTTTTCTGTTGCATTCTTTTTCCCTTGACGCAAGTTTTGAGCAATCGTTCCTGAGAATAAAATTGCTTTTTGCAAAACAAAGGAAACCGTTTGTCTTAAACTCTTTTCATTTACTTGACGAAGATCTACACCACCTACTTCAACTTTGCCTTCTGTCGGATCAAATAGACGAGGGATCAATTGTGCTAGTGTTGACTTCCCGGCACCAGTCGCCCCGACGATACCAACCATTTCTCCAGGTTTGATAGAAAAGCTGATATCTTTAAGCGTATCTGTATCCTCACCAGGATAACGAAAAGAAACATGGTCAAAAGTGACAGAACCCGTCAACTCTTGTTCTGGAACGTCTAAATAAGTAAGATCTGGTTCAGCATCTAAAATTTCCGTGATCCGCTTCAGCGATACCGCTGCTCTTGAAGTCATCATCATCATCATTCCGCCAATAATGATTGCCATCATAATCTGCATCAAGTAGTTCATGAATGAAGCAATTCCACCAATTAACGTAGGATCATCTTTAACAAGATCGCTCACAAAAAAAATCGCACCGACAACAGCCAAATTGGCAGCCAACATGAAGGACGGGATCATCACAGAAAATAATGTACCGACTATGATGTTGTGTTTTGTTAAGTCCTCACTTACTTTGCTGAATGTCTTCAATTGGTTTTCTTCCTGTACAAAAGATTTCACCACACGAATCCCTAGTAAGTTTTCTTTTGCAATGCTATTCACACGATCAATCAGTTTTTGAATGATCATGAAGTGCTTGCCCATCCTTGTAAATGAAAGTGCCGTAATCAGAAATACCGTAACGATAAGCGCTACGATGATCCACCATAATTGCGGCATCGTGATCATAGCTAAAATGAACGCACCAATAAATAGAAATGGAATTCGAAAAAGTGATTGCAAAGAAATCATCACTAAATTTTGGATTTGCGTGATATCATTTGTTAGACGAACAACAAGATTTCCAGCAGAAAACTGTTCGATATTCCCAAATGAAAATGTCTGGATCTTTCGAAAAGCTTCCTCTCGGATGTCTGCACTTACGCCTTGAGCTACTTTTGCAGAGAAAATCGTGTTCGTTACACCTGCGGCTAATCCTAGCAAAGCCAGACTGATCAGGTAAATACCAATTGTTTTCATTTCATCATTATCTTCTGTAATAATAGCTTCCAATACTTGCTGTAGTAACTTAGGTTGCCATAATGCTGCTGCAACCATGACTGCTACGGACAGCAAGGAAATAAAAACAGCTACTTTATATTTTTTCGCATGTCGTAAGATTAATTTCATTCGTTGATTACACCCCTTTGTTTAAATTGACAGGACTAATTTAACACTGTAAAATTAGACCGACTAACAATTTACCATGTTTAAAAAGATAATGCAATACACGAGGTTGATAAAATGGAAATAAAGCTTTCTCAAGCAATCATCATTCAGGCCGCCTTTGATATCCTGGCTGAAACACAAGCTCTTTCGCAGCTTTCCATGCGAAACATCGCAAACAGAATTCATGTTCAAGCACCTGCTTTATATTGGTATTTCAAAAACAAACAACAGCTCTTGCAGAAAATGGCTGAAACAATGGAAGATGAATTAGCGCTTCCAGATCCAACTTTGCCTTGGAATGAACAGTTGCTGCAGTATATGGAAAATTACTATGACCTTTACACACGTTTCCCTTGTGGGGCAGAATTAGAAATCAATACTGTGCCCGCTTTTCCGAGTCGATTAGAACATTTGGAGCAAATGATCCAATTACTTGTTCGTGAAGGATTTTCAGTCACCCAAAGTCATCAGGCCATTGCCTCTCTCCACAATTTATTGATTGGACAGTTAATGGATCAGCAGCATGAACAGCAGCTTCGACAAAAGATTATGGACGGAAATGAATTTTTGAAAGAAACAGTTCTATTTATGCGTAATTATGTAGTTGAAAATCAATTAGAGGGATTTAAAGAAAGTATGCAGTCCCATGCAGAATTGAATGAAAAAGCACTCTTTCTAACGAGTGCACAAACCTATATTGAAGGCTTATGCCAACAAAATAAAAGAAGAGAAAACGAGCAGTAAAAAAGCTCCTATAGAGATCACTATGTTTGTGATCTCTATAGGAGCTATCTTTTTAAGACTCTTTTTTTATTTTTCTTCCATTAGCCACGCCAATGCACGTTGAATCCATTGGTCCCAGAAGATCCAGTTATGATCGCCAGGTCCTTGTTCAAAGGTGACCGCCAAGCCTTGTTCCTGCATAGCAGATACCATTTCCTGATTTGCCTGATAAAGAAAATCAGATTCCCCACAAGCCATATAAAATCTTGGAACTGGTTTTCCGCTTTTTACTAGTTCTTTCAATAAGTATTGCGGATCATTTTTTGAACCTTCGATTTGATCCAATGGTCCAAAGATCCCTTCCCAAAAAGCTGCTTTACGAACCATCAAAAGATCATCCATTCGATTTCCTACAGAAACAGCGCCTGAAAGAGAGATTACTGCTGCGAAATTTTCTGATTTTGCAAGGCCTAGTTTTAACGCGCCATATCCGCCCATCGATAATCCAGCGGCATATGTTTTTTCTCTTTTTCTTGTTAATTGCGGGAATAATTCATGACAAATCTCAGGTAGCTCTTCTGCAATGAATGTCCAATACTTCATGTCATAAACTGTATCTGTGTACCAGCCAAGATCAGTAGATGGCATGATGACAGCTAATCCGTAGTCTGCTACATAACGTTCAATCGACGTACGTCTTTCCCATACACTATGATTGCCACCCATTCCATGAAGTAAATATAAAACAGGTATATCCGTTGTCTCTTGCTCTGAACTGGTGCCAATCACCTTTTTTGTTGTTTGCGGTAGTATCACATTTAGATTGACTTCCATTTCTAACACATTCGAATAAATATTTGCTTGAATAAATGCCATATTTTCGCCTTCCTTAGTAAGAAGTTATTTTTGAATAACTTTAAATTTGAATGATTCGGCTACGTACATATCTTAACCGAAACTACTGTTTTATTTTACCACTTTTTTCATGAACGAGAAGCGTTAAGACCAAAGCAATGATCACGAGTAACAAGCCAACTAGATAAACGGAATGTAACCCATCATAAAGAATTTTTCTTAATGGTAACAAAATATCCGCATCAATATATTTAGCCGTTTGTGGATTCACCAGTTTATTCATGATATCTGCATCATTTGTTAAATTTGCTGCTGCAAGTTCTCGTTTAGTTACCCCATTTATCAATAAACCAAAAATAGAAACCATGACTGTTTGACCAATTGTTCGAACTAACGTATTAAAAGAAGTTGCTACACCAAGCTGGTCACGAGATACACTATTTTGTGCACTGACAGTCGAGGTAGTCATGGTCACACCTAAGCCTATACCGATGACCGTTGATATAGCAAAAAACCATAAATAGTTACTTCTGAAAGGCATAAGATACAACCAAGCGCCCCCAATAGCTGCGATTAGTAGTCCAATTCTCAAGACCCAATGAGTTTTCATTTGAGTCATCCACTTGCTTGCAAGGAAAGAACCGACCATCCAGACTAGTGATAATGGTGCTAATACCAACCCACCAATTGCTGCATTCAGTCCTAATACACCTTGCATCCACATAGGAATATAAACATCGATTCCCATCAAAAAACCACTAGCCAATGCTGCAGCCAAGTTTACCACAACAAATAGTGGATTTTTGAATAAATGCATCATGATGACAGGATCTTTAGCTCTTTTTTCAGCAAAAATAAAAACACCCAACAGTACGATACTGCCTAGCAACAAAGCAGAAACAAGCGGACTCATTCCCTCGTCTCCTAATAATTGGAACCCTAACAGCAATGAGACCAGCATAGCCATCAAACTAAAACTACCAAAAATATCCATTGGTTTAGACTCATGTATGATTTTTGGTTCATTTAAATATAGCCAAATCAAAATAATTAATAGAATACCGATCGGCACATTGATAAAAAAGATCCAGTGCCAGCTGATCGTTTCAACGATGAATCCTCCCGCAAGCGGTCCAAAAACACTGGCAATCCCCCAGGCTGAACTATTCAAACCTAAAACTTTTGCTCGCTTTTCAATAGAATAAAGATCGCCGATGATCGTCAAAGCTACTGGCATCATTGCCCCAGCACCCATCCCTTGAATCGCACGAGCAGCAATCAACCCAATCATGCTTTGAGATAAACCGCAAAATAACGAACCGATAATAAACAATAATGTCCCAAAAATAAAGATTGGTTTCCGTCCCACTTTATCCGCAAGTTTTCCGTAAATCGGAGTAAGCATAGCGTTTGTCAGTAAATAAATCGAAAATACCCAGTTCATGATTTCCATTCCATGTAATGAACCGACAATCGTTGGCATAGCGGTTGTTACGATTGTACCTTCAATAGCCGTCATGAACGTTGCAATGAAAATACTCACTGTGACCAAAGTAACATTTGTTTCTTTTTTCATCTTATTCCTCCCTTTCATTATGACAGGATCTAAAAATAGATAAATAATTACTATCTTTTTCAAGAGGTTAACTGCCATAAAAAAAGCTGGAACAACCACCACTTGGCGATCGTTCCAGCTGAATATAACTTATTTTGCTAAACTTGCTTTCAACGCATCTACTTTGTCCGTATGTTCCCAAGGCAAATCTACATCTGTACGACCAAAATGACCGTAAGCAGCTGTTTGTTTGTAAATCGGACGACGCAAATCAAGCATCTCGATGATTCCTGCTGGCCGAAGATCGAAGTTTTCTCTCACTGCAGCAATCAGTTCTTCTTCCGGAACCGTTCCAGTACCGAAAGTATTGATTGAGATCGAAACAGGTTGAGCAACACCAATCGCATAAGCTAGCTGTACTTCTGCTTTGCGAGCAAGCCCTGCTGCAACAATGTTTTTAGCAATATAACGTGCAGCATAGCTGGCAGAACGGTCAACTTTTGTCGCATCTTTACCAGAAAAAGCACCGCCACCATGACGAGCATAACCGCCATACGTATCAACAATGATTTTTCTTCCTGTTAATCCGGCATCCCCTTGAGGACCACCAATGACAAATCGGCCAGTCGGATTGATATAATATTTCGTTTGATCATCTAATAATTCAGCTGGAATAACTTCCTTCACTACTTTTTCGATGACATCATGACGAATTGTTTCATTATCTACTGCATCATCATGCTGTGTTGAAATAACGATTGTATCTACGCGTTCCGGTTGTCCTTGATCATCATATTCAACCGTTACTTGAGATTTTGCATCTGGACGTAAATACGTTAATTCATTTGATTTACGCAAATCTGCCAAGCGGCGTACCAGACGATGACTCAAAGCAATTGGTAAAGGCATCAATTCTGGTGTTTCATCTACAGCAAACCCAAACATTAAACCTTGGTCGCCAGCACCAATCTCATCTAATACGTCTTTTTTATCTTCATCCCGGATCTCAAGTGCTTCATCAACTCCTTGAGCAATATCAGGAGATTGTTCATCAATCGCAACCAATACAGCTGCTGTATCTCCATCAAATCCGAATTTTGCACGTGTATAACCAATTTCTTTTATTGTTTCCCGTACGACTTTTTGAATATCTACATATGCCGTCGTAGATATTTCTCCAAATACTAAAACAAGACCAGTTGTTACAGACGTTTCACACGCTACTCGTGCTGTTGGATCTTGTTTTAAAATTGCATCCAAGATTGCATCACTGATTTGGTCAGCAATTTTATCTGGATGTCCTTCAGAAACAGATTCTGATGTAAATAAGTGTCTTTCTACCATTATAATGATTCCCCCTAGTTAAATTCGGTTACAAGGCATCTCCGTCCTGCGGATCCTTTCGGGAACTTGCAACGAACCAAGTATAGCAGATAAAACAGTTTTCTGCTCGTATTTTTTCATTTTTTTGCTTAAAAAATATAAAAATATTTTACATTAGAACTGTCCAAAAAAGCTTAGCACAATCATCCATAAAGATAACTCTGCTAAGCTTTTTAAAATCATTCTTTCAGATAAAAAGAAAAAGATACTCAAAAAGTATCTTTCATGACCCGTACGGGATTCGAACCCGTGTTACCGCCGTGAAAGGGCGGTGTCTTAACCGCTTGACCAACGGGCCAATAAAATAAATGGGCCTAAATGGACTCGAACCATCGACCTCACGCTTATCAGGCGTGCGCTCTAACCAGCTGAGCTATAGGCCCATAAAAACTAAAAGCGGGTGACGAGAATCGAACTCGCGACAACAGCTTGGAAGGCTGTGGTTTTACCACTAAACTACACCCGCATAATGGCGCGGGACAGAATCGAACTGCCGACACATGGAGCTTCAATCCATTGCTCTACCAACTGAGCTACCGAGCCAAACGGTTCCGACGGGAATCGAACCCGCGATCTCCTGCGTGACAGGCAGGCATGTTAACCCCTACACCACGGAACCAATGTTTTTAGTTTTTAATTGCGGGAGCAGGATTTGAACCTACGACCTTCGGGTTATGAGCCCGACGAGCTACCAGACTGCTCCATCCCGCGATAATATGAAAAAGGAGGATAAGGGATTCGAACCCTTGCACGGTTTTACCCGCCTGACGGTTTTCAAGACCGTTCCCTTCAGCCGGACTTGGGTAATCCTCCATGTAAAACTATATTAAATTAATGACCCGTACGGGATTCGAACCCGTGTTACCGCCGTGAAAGGGCGGTGTCTTAACCGCTTGACCAACGGGCCAGGTAAAACAAAATATTGAAACGGAGAAGGAGGGATTTGAACCCTCGCGCCGGTTTCCCGACCTACACCCTTAGCAGGGGCGCCTCTTCAGCCACTTGAGTACTTCCCCAAAACCAATAAGATTTTGTACTAATGGGCCTAAATGGACTCGAACCATCGACCTCACGCTTATCAGGCGTGCGCTCTAACCAGCTGAGCTATAGGCCCATAAAAAACTAAAAGCGGGTGACGAGAATCGAACTCGCGACAACAGCTTGGAAGGCTGTGGTTTTACCACTAAACTACACCCGCATGGCGGTTCCGACGGGAATCGAACCCGCGATCTCCTGCGTGACAGGCAGGCATGTTAACCCCTACACCACGGAACCAGTGTTTTTAGTTTTTAATTGCGGGAGCAGGATTTGAACCTACGACCTTCGGGTTATGAGCCCGACGAGCTACCAGACTGCTCCATCCCGCGATAATATGAAAAAGGAGGATAAGGGATTCGAACCCTTGCACGGTTTTACCCGCCTGACGGTTTTCAAGACCGTTCCCTTCAGCCGGACTTGGGTAATCCTCCATATGAAACTTACAACGCCACAATGGACCTTGTAGGACTCGAACCTACGACCGGACGGTTATGAGCCGTCTGCTCTAACCAACTGAGCTAAAGGTCCAGGCTCTTAAAAATCGCGGCGGAGGGGATCGAACCCCCGACCTCCCGGGTATGAACCGGACGCTCTAGCCAGCTGAGCTACACCGCGAAAAAGATATTCATTATTTAAATGAAATGGAGCCTAGCGGGATCGAACCGCTGACCTCCTGCGTGCAAAGCAGGCGCTCTCCCAGCTGAGCTAAGGCCCCGTGTTTAAATTTATAATTATCGGGAAGACAGGATTCGAACCTGCGACCCCTTGGTCCCAAACCAAGTGCTCTACCAAGCTGAGCTACTTCCCGTTTAATTAACGCGCCCAAGAGGAGTCGAACCCCTAACCTTTTGATCCGTAGTCAAACACTCTATCCAGTTGAGCTATGGGCGCATATTTGAAATGCCGAGGA
>NZ_BEHC01000053.1:0-690 GCF_003112495.1 Enterococcus sp. H57 | reverse complement strand
GAGAGTATAAAATATTTTGTGTAAATGAAAAAATCCATACAAAAAAGGAAGTCCCTTCTGTAGAATAAAGTTAACGACAACCAATTCACAGAAAAGAGGACTTCCCTATGAATGATTTTACTACAGAAATTGTGCAAACTCTAGTCACTAAAGGCGATTTAAATGAATTATTCCGTTCGCACTTAGAAAAAGCGATAAACACACTCCTACGGACTGAATTAACGGCTTTTTTAGATTACGAAAAATATGATCGCACTGGTTTTAATTCAGGTAATTCGAGAAACGGTTCTTACTTTCGATCAATCAAAACCGAATATGGTGAATTAACATTGGAAATACCTAGAGATCGTAATGGTGAGTTTAAACAACAAACTTTACCAGCCTACAAAAGAACAAACGATACATTGGAAACCACTATTATCCATTTATTCGAAAAAGGTGTTACGATGTCTGAAATTGCTGATTTGATCGAAAAAATGTACGGTCATCACTATACTCCACAAACCATGTCCAACATGACTAAAGTTCTGACTGAAGAAGTAAATGCCTTTAAATCCAGAGCCTTAAATGATAAGTATGTCGCTATTTTTATGGACGCTACTTACATTCCACTAAAACGTCAAACTGTATCCAAAGAAGCGATTTATATTGCCATTGGTATACGAGAAGACGGCACTAAAGAAGTACTGA
>NZ_BEHC01000052.1:23582-31241 GCF_003112495.1 Enterococcus sp. H57 | reverse complement strand
CCAAGAAAATCATTGAATTACAGAACACCAATCGAAATATTTTTGAGCTATGTACAAGAAGCATTTTATTCTAGCTTAATTTGACAAATCATATAATAAAAGTTTGGTTCTTTAATTTTTAAACATGACAGAAAATTTTTTCTTCGTTATACTTGTAATAGAATACTATTTTATAACAAAGGGGATCGAATCAATGAAAAAAACTGTTATTTATACTAGTTTATTTACAGCTTTGTTTTTAGCTGCTTGTCAATCAAATACCAATCAAGGCACATCTGGGAATACGTCTTCCAGTAGCGAACAGCGCTCTTCACAGGTATCGGACTCCTCAACAAAAGCAAGCACATCTTCGTCTAGCCAGACAAAAAGTTCTAGTGAAGCAAGTACTCAGTCAGATATCAAAGTGCCTGCAGCTCGTGCGATCGAATTGTTCCAAGATAAATACCCAGATACTGCAATTACTAGTTTGGAATTAGATAGTGATGGGGGATCTTACTTCTACAAGATAGAAGGTGTCGATGATCAAAAAGAATACGAAGCAAGAATTGATGCTCAAAATGAAAAAATGGAGACAGAGAATCCAGGAACTCTAGATCGAGATGAACAAAATGGTCAAAAGAAAAAAGAAGATGGTCTGGATGTTGATAAATTGATCACGATTGAGGAAGCAGCAAAAATCGCCGTCGACAAAGTAGGAAGCGGTACGGCAACAGATTGGGATTTGGATAAAGATTTAGGTACTACTTATTGGGAAGTCAAAGTAAAAGACGGCAATCAAAGTACATCAGTCAAGATCAATAGCCAAACAGGCGAAGTACTGTCAACTGAACAAGATGATTAAGAATTTCTTCGGAAAACAAGAGTTGATTTTTCTTTTAGTCATGATACACTAGATAAAATAACTTGTTTGAAGGAGCGATTTACTTGAGTTTAGAAACGACCTTTGCCAATCATATCTTTGCCAATCCTTTGATGAATGCATCTGGTGTCCACTGCATGACTACCCAGGAATTAGATGAACTGGCTCATTCAGAAGCAGGAGCATTTATCACTAAGAGCTGTACGATCAATGAACGAAAAGGAAATCCCGAACCACGCTATTTTGATGTTCCTTTAGGCAGTATCAATTCTATGGGACTTCCAAACCTAGGTTTTTCTTATTATCTAGAGTATGCTCTTGCGTATGAAAAAGTGCAGGAAAACCAAAATCAACCGTTATTTTTTTCCATTGCCGGGATGAGTGTCCAGGAAAACTTGGAAATGCTTGAGAAAATAGAAAAAAGTGGGTTTAATGGGATCACTGAATTAAATTTATCTTGTCCCAATGTGCCTGGAAAACCACAACTAGCTTACGATTTTGAGGCCACTTATGAAACACTGAAAGAAGTATTCAGCATCTTTTCTAAGCCGCTAGGAATCAAATTGCCTCCTTATTTTGATTTTGCTCATTTTGATCAGATGGCTGATATCTTGAATCAGTTTCCATTGACCTATGTCAATGCTATCAACAGTGTGGGCAATGGTTTGTATATCGATACAGAACAAGAAGCAGTAGTCATCAAACCAAAAGAAGGGTTCGGCGGCATTGGCGGAGAGTATATCAAGCCGACTGCTTTGGCAAATGTTCGCGCTTTTTATACACGTTTGAAACCAGAAATCCAAATCATTGGTACAGGTGGGATTCGGACAGGACAAGATGCATTTGAACATCTGCTATGTGGCGCAAGCATGTTACAGATTGGTACCGAGCTTCATAAAGAAGGGCCGGAAATTTTTTCTAGAATCATAAAAGAATTAACGCAGATTATGTCAGAAAAAGGATATACGTCAATTGACGAATTTAAAGGCAAATTACGCACCATTTCATAGCAAAGAGACGAAGGTCATGATTGATCTTCGTCTTTTTTTATAAAAAACACTCGTCTGTTCATTCCTGTGCAAGCGTACTCATTGTATGTTAGACGAACTTGTGGGAAAATAACAGAGGCAAAAAGGAGGATAATATGAATGATGCAACAGAATTAGCAAAAGAGCTTAAAGAAAAAGAATTTAGCTTTCAAGAACTAGTTACGGATATACAGAAAAAAATAAAGAAGCAAAATCATGAATTGAATGCGTTTGTCGCGCTTGAACCATTCGAGAGTAATTCCCACGAGCTATTGATTCCCCAGTCAGAAAAAGGGCCATTGGCTGGTATCCCATTTCCTTTAAAAATGCTCGGTCAAGAAAAAAAGGGATGGCTAGCTACTTCAGGATCTCGTTTATTTGAAACACACCGAGCTTCTCATACATCTAATTATGTGCGGCAAGCAGAAGCGATAGGTCTAGTTCCTTTTGGACAAACCAATGCGCCAGAGTTTGGTTTCAAAAATATTACAGACCCAGTCATCTATGGCCCAGCAAGAAACCCTTGGAACCTTGAATGTACACCGGGCGGATCAAGTGGAGGAGCTGCTGCTGCAGTTTCATCAGGAATCGTTCCTTTAGCTGGTGCTAGTGATGGCGGTGGTTCTATTAGAATACCCGCTTCGTTTTGCGGATTGATTGGGCTGAAACCTTCGCGAGGGACGATGCCAGTTGGTCCATATGCTTGGAGAGGATGGCAAGGAGCTGCTATTGATTTCGGCTTGACAGTTTCTATGAGAGACACGGAGGCTTTATTTTATGGGATGAGAAGTATCCATTCCGGTGCGCCATATCAAGTATCGCCAGTTGAGTGGCAAACACATCCAAGAAAAAAACGGTTGAAGATAGCTTTTTGTGTTGATTCACCGATCCACTCACAGATTAGTGAAGAGGCAGTACTTGCTGTAAAAAAAGCTGTAGATTTCCTTGGAAAAGAAGGGCATGATTTGACAGAGATTCCTTACCCACTAGATGGTCGTAAACTGATCACGTCTTATTATCAGATGAATGGCGCAGAAACAGCAGCAATGATCCGCTCGATTGAAACAGGCATCCAGCGAGCTGTCAGAAAAGAAGAACTTGAACCCATTTCTTGGACTTTGTTCCAATATGGTCAGAAGCTCTCTGCCGCTACTTACATCGATTCTCTGCATGTATGGGATGAAGCAGCAATTGTCATGGAAAACCTACATCAAGAATACGATCTATTCCTTTCACCAACGACTGCATTTACCGCCCCTAAAATCAGCGAAGATTTGCAAAGTGATGCGATAAGAGCACAGATGGAACACATCACTGATTGTTCTGAAGTAGAAGCTTTAGACGTTGTTTCTTACATGTTTGAGGAGAGCTTGAAGATCACACCTTATACACAGTTGGCTAATCTGACTGGACAACCAGCAATCAGCTTGCCTACTCATTTGACAAAAGAAAACATGCCTCTAGGAATCCAATTTATGGCTGCCAGAGGAAGAGAAGATTTGCTATTTCAAATCGGCTATCTATTTGAAGCAAATCATCAGTTCCATTTACCAAACCCATGGAAATAGCAGAAACAAGGAGAAGAAGAATGAAGAAAAAAAGATTGTTTGCTCTAATAACTAGTGCCTTTTTTATTTTAAGCGCTTGCGGTACAGCTGCCGCTAATCAGGAAGATAACAGCTGGAGTAATGTAGAAAAAAAGAAAGAATTAGTAGTAGCGACTTCTGGCACACTGTTTCCCGCATCTTATTATAATGATCAAAATGAATTAGTTGGTTATGACGTAGATTTGGCAAAAGAGGTGGCTAAACGGTTAAATGTCAAAATCTCCTTTAAAGAATACAACGTGGATGGACAAATCACTTCTGTTTCAAAAGGAGAATCAGATTTTGCTGCGAACGATTTTGGTATCACAAAAGAAAGAGAAAAAAAATTCTCCCTTTCAGAGCCTTTCAAATATTCATTTGACAGTATGATCGTACGAAAAAAAGATGATTCAGGAATCCACTCACTTGAAGATCTTAAAGGGAAAAAAGCAGCTGGCGAACCCAATACTAGCTATATGCGTTTAGCGGAAAAACACGGAGCTAAATTAGTCACATATGACAATGCCACGAATGATCAGTATTTAAGCGATGTAGCAAATGGTCGAACAGATGTTATTCTAAATGATTATTATCTGCAGAAAATGGCCGTATCTGCTTTACCAGATATCCCTGTAAAAATACTGGAGAACGTTTATTTCAATGAAAACGAAAGTGGTTTTTTATTGAAAGAAGGAAATGATGCTCTGAAAAAGAAAATCGATGGCGTATTAAAAGAGATGAAAGAAGATGGGACGACAAAGAAAATATCTGAAAAATATTTTCAAACTGATGTTTCAGTCAAACCGAAAGAAACGATGGCTGAGTCGGTGAGTGAGTGATGTACTTTCCTCTAATTGATTTTTCCCTCATGTGGACTTCACTTCCTTTCGTACTGCAAGGCTTGGTATACACATTAGGGATTGGCTTCGTGTCGTTTCTTTTAGGAAATTTGGTAGGGTTGCTTTTGACAGTTTTAGGTCTTTTGGATTGGCTGCCTCTGAATGTATTTATTCGTTTTTATTTATCGTTCTTTAGAGGCATTCCCGCACTAGTCCTGTTGTTTCTGTTATATTTCGGGTTACCTTATCAATTAAGTGCCTTAACGGCTTCAGTCATCTGCTTTACGATTACCAGCAGTGCATTTATTGGTGAAATCTATCGAGGATCACTAGCAGGCGTTTCTTCAGGTCAGTGGGACGCTGGTTTAGCTTCTGGTTTTTCTTTCTTTGGGGTATTGAAATATATCGTTTTGCCGCAAGCTTTTCGAATCTCGGTACCGGCACTCAGTAACGTAGCTATGGATCTAGTGAAAGGTACTTCGTTAGCAGCAACAATCACAGTGCCAGAAATATTTCAAAAAGCAAAGATCATAGGCGGTCGGACATTCGATTATTTTTCTCTCTATATTTTAGTTGCACTGATTTATTGGGTCATTTGTATCGGGATCGAAAAAGTGCAACAGTATTTAGAAAAACGTTCTATCCATCAGTCAATCTGAAAAATAGAAATGGTGCTAGCGTGGCTGGCACCATTTCTATTTTTTGTTTCTTGTATATTCTGCCTAGTATTTTAAAACCATTTCATGTAAAATGTAAATCGAAAATATGTTCGGAGGTAGAAAACATGAAGACCCCGCTAACCATCGAAATAGAATCCTCGTTATACCAATATTGCATCGAGCAAGGCGGCTTGGTTGTAGAAGAAGTCACGATGCCCGATGACCAAGGAATTGTAGATACGCTTAGCTGCTTGACAAAATTTGATGGAAGCCGAGAATGGCGATGCTATGAGCTGAAAGTGACAAAAGCAGATTTTCGCTCTACAGCCAAACTGTCATTTGTTGGACATTATAATTATTTTGTTTTACCAAGTAAACTATATGAAGAAGTAAAAACTGAAATCCCTACAGGAATAGGTGTTTTAGTGTATCGTCCGTACACGGTTGAAGAGGAGATGCCTGCCTCTGGTACATTTCTGATTGCGAAAAAAGCAGCAAAGAAAGAGCTTGCTGTACCGGAAGAAGCTTTGACAAACCGCTTCATGGCTTCTTTATTCAGGGAAGTAAGAAAAGCAAAGCAAATGGAGCGAGGCGTAAAATATTTTCCAACAGATCAATTGTACAAAGAATTGAAAAGACGTTCAGAAAACCAAAATCCATTTTCTAACGAACGATATTATGAACGGTTTTTAGAGGAAATAGCTAGTCAGGCAATCAATGAGTTGCAAGAAGAAGTTATCGCGCTTCAGCATGATTATGAATATTTGAGGCAACAACAGCAGATCCGTCGGTTGCCTACAGAGTCATTGGAGTGAAAAATATGTACTATCCTTATTTAAGAGGAAAACAATTTGACCTATTAGCATTAAAAGAAGCACTGTCGCGAGGATTGCTCTCCAATAAAATCCAACCAGTGATCGAACCAGTACGTGATTCCGCTACGCTTAAAAATGTGATCGAATTATTTCAAAAAAAGCACCATCCAATCGCTGTGATCCAAAATCCCCAAGTAGGACAATTCAAATTATTCGATCAGCATGTGCACAGTTGGAAAGTCAAAGAAAATAGCTCTGTCGTCCCTGCACAGATCTTAACGCCAGAAAATCTCAGTGAAGTACTGGATTCACCTCCAGCGTTTCTTGTTTTCGATGGACAGCACTACCCAAAAGATACAGAGGTGTGGAAACAGCTGGCAGGAGTTGATTCGAAATTTTTGATACCAGATACTAGTCGCTTTCGCATCTGGCTGCCCGAAAACAAAATTGTGATCCGTGACTCTTTTCAAACGAGAAAGCATGTTGAAAGTTATGCAGATAAAACAGATGACTTTTTTAGTGATGACTATCTTTTTTTCCACGCAGACGGATATATTGGATTTTCTGATTTCACGATCGAAGGTAGCCGTTATTTCGATAAAGGGTTCCCTAGCCGAGCGCTTGCTATCCATCTAACGTATATTGATGCTTACGGCAATATACGCGTGAAACATTTTGTCTCTGACAGTAACGACTCTGCTAAAGACCAAGCATTGAAGTTTCTTGAAGCAGGAGATAAAATGAAAAAATGGATCATGCGTCACCATCATCAACTCTTGATTACTTCAGGAATGATTGAATTATTGGCTCTTTACCAGCAACAAAAATTCCCTGGACTGGGAGTGTTGAAAAAGTGGTCACTTATGCATCATTTAGAACTTATTAGTCACCTGCTAGATCATCCAAAAGATTGGCTTAAATATTATTCAAAAGTTCAGGAACTATATGAAGTGATCCAATGATTAGATAATGTAAATGAAAAAGGAATAGAAAAGAGGAAACTGGATGTATATTCGGCAAACAAGGAAAGAAGAAGTAAAAGAAGTGGTAGAAATCATTAATGCCGCAGCAGATTTCATTGCTTCGCAAGGCTCTCCTCAATGGCAAAACGGGCAGAAACCAACAAAAGAAACGATTTTGAACGATATTGAAAGAAAAGAAAGCTATGTATTAATAGTGGAAGATCAAATTGCTGGAACAGCTGCATTAGTCTCAGGCGTGGATCCCGTTTACACAAAAATAGATGGTAGTTGGAAAGAATCAACTGGTCCTTATTTATCGATTCATCGTGTCGCTTTAGCAGAAAGTACTCGAGGAAAAAAACTAGCAAAACCGTTCTTAGAACATTTGTTGACGATTGCAGCCAGCAAAAATATCCAAGATATCCGTATCGATACTTATCCAGCTAATGAACCGATGGAAAAGACCATCTATTCTGCTGGATTCACTTATCAAGGGATGATTGAATTTCCTTTTGAACACGGCGAAAGAAAAGCATATCAAATAATCATCAATTGACTATAAAATCATCTGAGCAAAGATAAAGACATTAACACTACTGAAAAAAACAATCATATGATAGCCAAGAGGTTGTAACAGAAGTGGCCAGCTTCAAAAAACAAGAAAGAATTTCCGAAAATGCTTCTCAAATTTTTGTGGAATTTTAGCGTATTTTACGAAACAGCTGCTTTCTGAAACTCCCTTCATCGAGAGGTCGTGACATAGCTTTTGTCACGACCTCTCGGCTTATCCTACGAGTATTATTCGATACATTTATATCAATAATCCTTTTTTTATTTTATCTGCAGCTTCTTGGAACGTTCCATCGTTTGACACGACTAAAAGTGAGGGGATAGCTTTCAAACGTTTCAAC